>CAIJLM010000254.1 GCA_903821495.1 uncultured Chthonomonas sp.
CTAAATCTCCCCCTTCACAATGGGGAGACTTGCAATGCTCCCGTACTCTGATAACTTATGCGAAATGCGGAAGCCTCTCGGCATCGGTATTCGCCTCTCTCCGTTTAGGGGAGAGGTTGGAGAGGGGTTGCATTCGCCCTGCTCTTTGTCAAGGGTAGGCTACGGCGAAGCGTTTAGAAGGGCAGGTAGTTCACCGATTTCGCAATGAGCGCAAGCGCAATCGCCGCCATCGAGATAAGCCCCGTACCGCAAGCGAATCCTGCAAGCAAGACCGGAGTGTACATCCTCCAGTTATCCGTGCCGAAGCGCTTTGCAAAGTACTTGCGCCCAAGCCACGCCCCGATAAAGGTCGGTATCACGTCGTGCGGGAACGCGCCGGAGCCTCCTATCAGTCCATAGAAGAACAGTTCGGGCCAGTGCATCGCCTTCACTACGCCAAAGAGAACGAGACCAACTGCGAGTCCGCTACCGATACGCGGGAAGTTAATCGCTTCGCGCACCCACGTAATGCCGCTATCGCTACGGTTAATCGTGTTGAACATGGCTTGCCACGTCGCATGGATGGGCCAGAACTTCTGCGCGTAGGGGTGTTGCCCGGAGGGTATCTGACTGGTGTGCCAGAAGAACGCCCAGAAGATGAAACTCGCGGGGATGATGACGAAGAACATCATCGCCTCCACCTTGATAACACTGGTGAAAGTCGTACCCGTCAGTTCAATTTCGCGGAACTTCTGCGCGAACGCGCCGTAGTCGTTGAGAGGTATCGGGGCGTACCAGATGTCGGCGTAGGGATAGCCCGACTTCATTATCGAGACCTCTTTGAGGAATGGAAACGAGACTCCCGTCCCTGTAAGACCTATCATACGCGCTGAGACATACGAGTTTATGGGCGACCAGATAAGCCCGTAGAACACAAGCAGAGCGAGCAATATGGAGGGCGGAAAGTGCTTGTTTTGGGGCAGAGAGTTGGGCCCAATACTCAGAAGGTAGTGGCACAGCAGAATATAGCAACAGGAGACGGAGAGCCAAATAACCAGCGGAATCCAGAGCGCCAAATCGCCGCGCCCTTTCGGAATCTTGATTTCCAGTCCCCTACCCTTCGACTGCGCCCGCAGGTTCTTGAAGGCTTTTATAACCTGATAGAAGCCGATAACCGCAATAGCAATCTGTAGCCCTATGCCGATGGAGAGCCAGAACTTGATGTCCGTCGCTTGCTTCGTGTAGATAGCGTCCATGCCGGGAGTCCACCCGCTTGAGGCGGAGTCGCCAAAAACTCCTGCGCGTTGTAGGAAGGGCGCGAGAACGACACGGCAGACAAGAGAGCCGATTAACGAGCCTTGCACAATAGGATAGGGTATCACGAATCCCGTCAACACCTTCGTAAGGTCGCCGGAAACGCCTGTGATAGCACCGGGCAGGATGCCCTCCGTATTGATTGTCATGTCGAAAAATGGAATCGGAATCAGCGTAAACGACTTATTAAATACCACGCCCGTAAAGACCGGAATCGCGATGTAGAAGAAGCCGAAGATTAGCCCGATGACGGTTCCAATCGAGAAGATTCGCCACCGCCACGACTCCTCCTTGCTTGCGGCTTCCGCCAGCGCCGTCGCGCCGGATGCAGCGACAGGAGCCATTGGGAAGGGCAACCGCTCAATGTCCGAAGTGACGCGGAAGAGGAAGTAGCCTGCGCTTAACGAGTTGAAGCGCCCTAAAATCTCATTGAGGAGCAGGAGACAGATAGGAATAAACCACGCCATATCGAAAAAGGTGCGGTTCTGTAGGGCGATGGAGCCTGCGGGAGGAACCACCCAACTGGGTATATCGTGCGCGACGACGCTCGCTGAGGGCGACTGAATGAAGTACTGGTTCCAGATGAGGTTGCCGAAGGGACCTCCAGAAATGCCCTTGTCCGCCATCAGCCCCGTTAGAGCGGCGGCGACGTAGAAGAGCATATAGATTTCTTGCCGCTTCATAGGCAAGAACGAGCGGCGCATTATCTCAGCGAAGAGGACAATAGTGACCCACTCCGCCGCCGCGCCTAAGCCCTGCCCTGCGACAAGCCCTAGGTAGAGCGCGCCGGGAAGCATGATGAAACTGACGAACAGAGCGCCCACAACGGTTTTACTGCTAAAACCGTTTTCAAACTGGGTCTCTTCGTTTTCGTCGCCCTCTTGCCGCGTCTCCTCTTCAACGAGTTCTCGCAGTCGCGCTATCTCATTGTCTGCCACGCTCTGGCTTCTCCCTTCTTAAATCACGCCCTCGCCCCGTCCTGCGGATACCCCTCTCCCGATTTGGGAGAAGGGCTTGACAGGAAGGTGGTTCTGTATGACAAATCGTTTTTGGGTCAGGGGTTGAAAACCCCTGCCTATAAAGCGCGCCCGTCCTACGGACGGATTGACGGCTTCAACTGAAAGGCTTATCGTTATCTCGAAAAGCGGTTTATCGGATAGTTGCGTCTGGAAGACGCTTGGTTTACTTAGGCAGAGGGGCATCCCTCTGCCCGTAGCGCTTGTTTCTCAACGAATGCTTTGGTTACGCCCGCCCTCACTGCACACCTAAATCCGCCAAGTTTTTCAGCAAATCCGCCTCTGCAAAAACGATTTTCGCCTTAACAATTTTGCCATCCGAAACGATAAGGTAGTTGGTAGGCGTGATAGCGTTGTACTTCTCGCCCAACTTGTCGCCCTTGTAGGCGACGGGCATGGTGAACTTCTCTCTATCCCACAC
>CAIJLM010000255.1 GCA_903821495.1 uncultured Chthonomonas sp.
AGCCATGAGCCGCCCTCCTACGACGAGTTTTCCGAGCGAGTCACAGTCTCCCTGAAACGCGCTCTGGATGGCGCGGGGCTAGACTATCCTATTTTAGGGCAGGAGCCGGGACGCGCTCTTGTAGCCGAAGCGGGAACCACTCTTTACACTATCGGGGCTATCAAAACCGCGCCGATAACCGAGGAGCCGGGAACACGGGAATACGTAGCCATAGATGGCGGTATGTCCGACAACCCGCGTCCGCAACTCTACGAATCGGTATATGAGTGCCTCCTTGCCAACAAAGCGAACGAGGCGGCGGACACCGTTGTCACGATAGCCGGCAAACACTGCGAAACCGATATTCTTATCTGGAACACGCCTATCGCGAAGCCGGAGTCGGGCGACATCCTCGCCGTTCAGACAACAGGCGCGTATAACCACGGCATGGCGAGCAACTACAACCGCTTTCTGCGCCCCGCCGCTGTACTCGTGAACGAGGGCGCGGCGGACTTGATTGTGGCGCGTGAGCGATTCGAGAATCTCACCCAGAACGAGATAATACCGGAACGCCTGAAAGCGTAGAGAAGAGGGAGTTATGGACGGAGACGTTAGAATCGAACGGTTCGTGATAGGCTTGATTGTTCTCATTATCAGCATTTCGCTCCATGAGTTCGGTCACGCCATCTCCGCAGACAAACTCGGCGACCCAGGACCGCGCCGCGCTGGACGTATAACCCTCTACCCGGGGGCGCATCTCGACCCTATGGGCTTGATTATGATATGCGTCACGATGTGGTATGGCTTTGGAATCGGTTGGGGCAAGCCCGTTATGGTGAACTCAGGCAGGTTTCAAGACCCCCGCAAAGGTATGGTGATAACCTCCCTCTGCGGGCCCCTGATGAACCTCGCTTTGGCGTTGGCGTTCGGTCTTTTTTTGCGCGTTTTGCTGATAACGGGACAGGCAGAGGCAGTTCCTCCCCTGCTAACTCGATTCGCGGGTAGTTTCTTGATTATCAACCTGAGCCTCATGTTCTTCAATCTTATCCCTATCCACCCGCTAGACGGCGGCAAAATCCTGAGCGGTCTACTGCCCCTCAGCCTCTCCGAAAAGTTCGATAGCGTAATGTGGCAGTGGGGTCCCATTATTCTCATTGTCTCCTGTTTTTCGGGAGCGGGATTTTTGGGAAGGGTCATTGGCCCCGGGGTAGAGACTATGGTAAGCCTTATTTTGGGGCGGTGAGGGTATAAAAGTTAGAAAGAGAGAGTAATCGCGTGGCAGAGACATCACAAGGGCGAAAGCGGATTTTGAGCGGAATGCAACCCACAGGCACGGGGGCGCTTCATATTGGCAATCTTGAGGGCGCTCTCCGAAACTGGGTTCAGATGCAGGACGAAACAGAACTCTACTGCTGTATCGTAGACTGGCACGCCCTGACGACGCGCTACGCCGAAGCCAACAAGATATGGGAGTCCTGCCTAGAGGTCGCCGCCGACTACATTGCGGCGGGTATCGACCCCAAGAAAGCGCCCGTCTTCGTACAGAGTCAGGTGAAAGAACACGCGGAGCTACACCTTCTTCTCTCTATGATAACCCCGCTGGGATGGCTAGAGCGCGTCCCCTCCTTCAAAGAGAAGCGCGACCTTATGGAGAGCAAGGCGGAGGGCGACGAGAGCGTATCCTATGGGCTTTTGGGCTACCCCTGCCTACAGGCGGCGGATATTCTGCTCTATCGCGCTCATGCGGTTCCGGTAGGCAAAGACCAAGCGGCGCACCTCGAAATCTCGCGAGAAATCGCTAGACGCTTCAATCACCTCTATGGCGAGGTATTCCCTGAGCCGAAATCGCATATCAGCGAGACGACAGCGGTGATTCCCGGACTGGATGGACGCAAGATGAGCAAGTCTTACGGCAACGCTATCTTTATGGCGGACAGCGCGGACGAGGTGGCGAAAAAGGTGATGGGCGCTTTCACCACGCCTACCAAAATGCGAAAAACCGACCCCGGCGTTCCCGAAAGCTGCGTAGTGTGCCAGCTACGCAAGGTTTACGACCCGGAGGGCTATAAAACCTCATGGGACGAAGACAGAGCGGGAGAGCGCGGTTGCGTACAGAGCAAGCGCGAACTGATTGAGATACTGAACTCCACCCTAGAGCCTATTCGCAAACGACGGCGGGAGATACTGGATGACCGCGCCGAACTGGAACGAATACTAAAAGATGGCGCGGACAGGGCGCGGGAGGCCGCAGTAACGACTATGAACATGGTACGCTCTGCTATGGGATTTAAGTAGGATAAAAACCATGCCCGTAACGCCCCACGTCGAAAAACACTTCACCTCTACCGATACCGTTCGCGACCTCGTGATTGGTATGTCGGACGGCTTGACGGTTCCCTTCGCGCTTGCGGCGGGGCTTACCGGAGCCGTCGCCGCCTCTCATCTTATTGTCACGGCGGGGCTTGCGGAGATAGCGGCGGGTTCGATAGCGATGGGGCTGGGCGGCTACCTTGCGGCGCGAGGAGATAGCGAACACTATCAACACGAACTCAAACGCGAATACTACGAGATAGAGCATCTCCTCCAAAAAGAGGTGGAAGAGACGCAGGAGATTCTGGAGGAGTACGGGCTGACGCATGAGGAGAGCCACATCATCGTAGAGGCGTTACAGAAGCGCCCGGACGCATGGATAAAGTTTATGATGCGCTTTGAGTTGGGACTGGAGGAGCCAGACCCGAAACGCGCCGTCAAGAGCGCCCTCACCATTGCGGGGGCGTACATCGTGGGCGGGTTCATCCCGCTGAGTCCCTATCTCTTTATCCCCCAGTCGCATACCGCGCTAAACGGGTCAGTCGTCGTAACTCTCCTCGCCCTCTTAGGATTTGGTTTCTTCAAAGGCAAGGCGGTGGGAACCTCGCCCCTCCGTAGCGCCGTTCAGACTGTGCTTATTGGCGGGATCGCCGCCGCTACCGCCTTCGCTATCGCTCGCCTCTTCTCATAAGGAGGCTACTCATGCCAACCGCAGAACCCTATCGCCCGTCCGAGTCTCTCCCTACCCCTTCGCAAGAGTTAGCCGCCTCGCAGGTCAGCGCGTTATCGGGGCGCAGTCTCGTTATTGGCGTTCTGTGCGTGGTTATCACCTGCGTCATGGTCTGCTACGCGGAACTCGTTGTCGGGCAGATTCAGATTGGCTTCCTCCAACTCCCCCCTGTCGTTATCGGAATGCTCGTCCTTTTGCGTGGGGTTCAAGCCCTCTTAGGGCGCTTCTCGAAGCGTTGGATACTGCGCCCTCAAGAGATGTTCACTATCTACGTGATGATGCTTCTCGCGGCGATGGTCTCTTCGCGGGGACTGCTTCAAAAACTGATTCCCCTGCTCATCGTTCCCAACTATTTCGCCAAGCCAGAGAACAACTGGCGCGGACTGTTCTTCTCTCATATCCCTAAGTGGCTCGTCCCATGGAACCCCGAAGGCGCTCCCCAACAGTTCGCCGCCGCCCGTTTCTACGATGCGCTCCTCCCCGGCGAGCGAATCCCTTGGCAGGCGTGGGTGATTCCTATGTTCGCGTGGGGGGTTTTGGTCGCGCTGATGTTTACCGCCTACCTCTGCCTTGCGGTTATTCTGCGTAGACAGTGGGCGGACAACGAGAAACTAACCTTCCCCCTCGTCCAACTGCCGCTAGAGATGATACGCGGCGGGACGACGGGCGCGGCGGGCGGAAAGTTAGGCTCTGGCGACTTCTTGAAAAACCGCCTTACTTGGCTCGGCTTCGCTCTCCCCGTCCTGCTCTTCGGCTTCAATGGGCTTCATCAGTGGTATCCGAGCGTTCCCGACGTTCAGACGGATATTGACCTCAACGCGCTCTTCACCACCTACCCTATGAACTCCATGACCTTCTTCCACATCTACCTTTCGCTAGCGGCGGTGGGCTTCTTCTTCCTGCTTCCCGCCGATTTGCTCTTTTCGCTCTGGTTCTTCTTCCTGTTTACGAAGGTGCAGGAGGTAGGGGCGGGCGTGATGGGCTACGAAACGGAGGTGATGCCTATGTACGGCTGTAAACTGTTCATAGGCTATCAGATTATAGGGTGCTACCTCGTGATAGCGGGCTATCTTTTCTGGACGGCGCGTCCGCACTTGAAACGGGTGTGGCAAGCCGCGACGAACCGAGGAAACAGAGGCGCTACGGAGGATAGCGCCGAACTACTCTCCTATCGCACAGCGTTTTGGGGGCTTGCAGTAAGCGTTCTTCTTTCGGCGGCATGGATGACGCTAATAGGGATGTCGTACTGGCTGGCTCTATTCGAGTTGTGCATACTGCTCTTTGTGGTGGCTCTGGTAATGGCGCGTAGCGTCTGTGAATCGGGACTACTGATGACGGAGACCTCATTTCGCCCGATAGATATTTTCCGTATGGTAGGAGATGTGCGAAACTTGGGGGGCGCAAACATGACGGGGTTGGCGTTTCTGGATGGCTTGTGGATGCGCGACCAGCGCGGGCTTATCCTGACGGGCTTTCTCGACTCCATGAAGTTCGCGGATGGCGTGAATGTGCGGCGACGTTCTCTGTTAGGAGTCTTCGGTTTGGCTCTGGTCGTAGCGATGGGAGTGGCGGGCTACTTGCACATCTCGCTACCCTACAAGTTAGGGGCGGTGCAGATGTACAGTTACGTCTATACGGGCAATCCCGTAATGGCTTTTAATGACGCGGCGAATGTTCTCAACCGTTCTAGCGCCCGCCTGCCCGCCTACGCAATCGTTCACTTCGCTATTGGCGTGGCGGCGACAGTCGCTATGGCGACGCTCCGCGCTCGGCTTTTGTGGTTCCCGTTTCACCCCCTCGGTTACGCCCTCTCTGGGTGTTGGACGATGATGGTGTTCTGGTTCCCCTGCCTTGTGGCGTGGCTCTCAAAAACGACTCTACTGCGCTACGGGGGCATGAGACTGTACGCTCAGGCGCGTCCCTTTTTTCTGGGGCTAGTGCTTGGCGAGTTCACAATGGCGATTTTCTGGACTCTGCCCTCGCTCTTCTACCGCACGCCAACCCCGTCGTTTCCCTGGCCCTAAAGCGTCTCGAATCAACTTTGTTGAGCGTAATGCCGTCAATGCCTGCTCCCTTTACGTAGTATCTACTATCGTTCCTACTTCGCAAGAGAGTGCGAGGGCTACCTTTCACTCCATGAGCGAGTAGGTCGTATCTGTTGTAAAGTCTTAAAAGGAGCCAAAGTTAAAATGAGCCAAAACATCAAAAACGTCGCAAGCGTCCACAAAAGCCCGCCCTCGCACTGGGTGGGCGACGGTCTGCCCGTGCGTACTGCGCTTTCGCATCACCAGTTCGGCGCGTCGGTCAGTCCGTTTCTACTACTCGACTACGCCGAGCCGTACTACGTAGAGCCTTCTCTCACGCCACGCGGCGTGGACGAGCATCCGCATCGCGGCTTCGAGACCGTCACGGTGGTCTATCAAGGGGAGTTGGAGCATAGGGATTCGAGCGGCGCTCACGGGCGAATTGGCTCCGGCGAGGTGCAGTGGATGACGGCGGGAAGCGGAGTCGTCCACGAGGAGAAGTACTCCGA
Source organism: uncultured Chthonomonas sp. (assembly GCA_903821495.1). Lineage (GTDB taxonomy): Bacteria > Armatimonadota > Chthonomonadetes > Chthonomonadales > Chthonomonadaceae > CAIJLM01. Next base: position 5,553 of record CAIJLM010000255.1, read on the forward strand.
AGCCTTCACGCAAGCGGGGGGCTGGCTAGAGATGGTTCAACTCTGGGTGAACCTGTCCGCGAAGGATAAGATGTCGCCTCCGGGCTATCAGACGCTTACTCAGAGCCAGATTCCAGAGGTCGACCTTGAGAACGGCGCGGGGGTGGCGCGGGTGATTGCAGGGCGGTTTGGCGATGTGCAAGGCTCTGCAAAGACCTTTACACCCGTCAACCTGTGGGATATGCGCCTGAACGCGGGGGGTAACGCGACGTTGCGCGTCCCCGATGGCTACATGATGGCGATATTCGTGTTGAAAGGGGAGGCGCGAGTGAACGAGACCGCGCAACTCTCCGCGAAAGACCTCGCGCTATTCGAGAGGGAGGGCGAAGAGGTCGTTCTCTCCGCCGTTGAGGAGACCGTCGCGCTGGTGTTGAGCGGTCAGCCAATAGAGGAGTCGGTGGTTGCCTATGGGCCCTTCGTGATGAACAGTCAGCCAGAGATAGTGCAAGCCATCAGCGACTACCAGAGCGGCAAAATGGGACGACTGCGCTAGGCGTTCAGGCAAATCAAGAAAAAGAGGAGTGGCTTTACGCCACTCCTCAAAATTTAGGTAGGTCTTGTGATTTTTTTGCAAGGGACTCTCGATATCCGCACGGTTATTTGATAAGTTTTAGAAACGCTGTTCTCCGAAAATAGAGCGGAGAGGGTTGGGATTTCGGGCAAATTTTAGTTTGAAATTTTACTCTAATATAGGCGGCTCCCTGATTGAGCGGGAGCCTTTTAGGAACTAGGCAGTGCAATTGATTACACTCATAGTGTACTCAATAACTCCTAGCCACACAGTGAACTACTTCACAGTCCCGCTTTGAAATAGGTTACATAGCGAACGGGCAACGGCGCTTTTGACCGCCAGTTTATCCCGCTGAGTACGCAAGGAAACACATCCTAGTCGTTTCCGTTCTTTGATACGATAGAGTCATAACACTCGTACGATTGAAGAAAAAAATGGCTTGGACGGTTGCAGAACGACGCATCGGGAAAGCAGGTTCATTAAAAAGACGGACGCAACGACAGCGTGAATGGGACGTGGCGTATGGCGAAGGCTGTTGGGATGTGGGCTATATTATCAACGGGCGCTTTGTCAGTCAAGAAGATGCCTTTGAGAGCGTATATTACCGAAGCTATGAACGTCATTTCGAGTTGCATCCCTCGGATTTGGAGGAGCTTATCGCGCTTGCAAAAACGTTACGCAACCCCCATGCTGAGGCGACAACTAGCGTTGACTTGCAGGTTCGCGCAATTACCGAGTATTTGAGGCGTAAATGCCTGGATTTAGAAGGGCGTGAAGTCGTGGATATTGGGTCATGGCAGGGCAAAGCCTCCCATACAATTAGTATCCGCCTAAGTCCGCTACAAATTCGTGTTATTGGAGACCCTAAGATGACTTTAGAGCAGTTCTGGCAAGACAAGAAGTGTCTTGCCGTATGGGAAGAGGATTAGGCTATGAGAGCGCCACGTTCTGTCAAAATAATCCACCCCTCCCTCACAACTTTTCTCCCCTGTCTACTTGACGAAACCACCCCATTCGTAAGACAATAGGGAAGCGCGGTATAAGCCGCAAAACAGTAAGGAGCCGCCCCCTTGTCACGCAAAATCGCACTAGAGGATTTCATGCGCGTTTCGCTGCTCAGCGACGTGCAAATCTCACCCGATGAGAGCCGTATCGCCGTTGTACGGCGTTATACCGACATCGAAAAGAGCCGCTACCAGTCCGAAATATGGATGGTTCCCACCCACGAGGGCGAACCCCGCTGTTTCGTGAGGCAGGAGGGAAGCAACACGTCGCCACGCTGGTCGCCGAACGGCGAGACGCTCGCCTTCCTCTCAAGCCGCCAAAAGCCAGACAGTCAGATATTCCTCATCCCCGCCGATGGAGGCGAGGCGCGTCCCCTCACGCAGTTCAAGACGGAAGGCTCGTTCAGCGCGATACGCTGGTCGCCAGACGGAACCAAGATAGCCTGTCTCTACCGCGAGACCCCCGCCGACTACACCAAAGCCGCCACCGACGCGCGAGCGGAGAAAAAACTTCCCCCGCCCGCCCGAAAGCACAAAAAACTGCGCTATCGTATGGACGCTTTTGGCTACTTCGACGATAGTTATGACCAGGTGTGGATGGTAGACGCGACGACGGGAGAGGCGAAACAGCTCACCTCTGGCGAGTTCGCTTGCGGCGCGCCCGTATGGTCTCCCGACAGCGGAACGCTCGCCTTCCTCTCGGATAGGCGCGACGACTGGGATGTTCTCTCTGATAATAACGCTCTCTACACCGTTCCCGCAGAGGGCGGCGACATCACTCTCATTCCCTCGCCTGTCGGCTCGAAGTTTGCGCTTGCGTGGTCTCCCAACGGCAAGACATTCGCCTACGCCGGCAACCCCGACCCCGAAGACTGGTGGGGAACCGAAAACACCCAACTCTTCCTCCTGCCTATAGACGGTGGCGAAGCCATCAACCTCACGGGGCATAGCGATATGAGCGTGGGATACGAGGCTATCTCCGACTCCCACGATGTAGGCGGTAGCGATTTGATACAGTGGACTGCCGATAGCGCAGGGCTGTTCTTCCCAGTAAGCGTGCGCGGAGATGTACGGCTCAGTTTTATTGAGGCGAAGGGCGGCAATCCGTTCCCTCTCTCTCCTACAGGGCATGAGATGGGCGACTTTGGGATAACGCCGCACGAAATCGCGGCGGTCACGCTCTCTTCGCACATCGCGCCACAGGAACTATTTGTTTTACAAAATACTCCGAACGGGCTTGTCACTACGCAACGCACCTACTTCCACAAAGCCTTCTTGGAGGAGGTGACGGTTATCGAACCGGAGGTGGTGGAGGTTCCGAACGGCGATGGCGGACTCGTACACGGCTGGCTCCTCAAACCCGCTAACTTCGACCCCGCGCAAAAGTACCCCTTCGTCCTCTACATTCACGGAGGGCCTCACGCGCAGTACGGCGCTACCTTCTTCCATGAACTACAGTATCTTGCGGCGGAGGGCTACGTAATCCTCTTCACGAACCCGCGAGGAAGCAAAGGCTACGGCAAAGCGCACACCGCCGCCATAAAAGGGGACTGGGGAGGCAAGGACTACCAAGACGTAATGCTGGCGACGGACTACGCGCTCTCGCTAGACTTCGTGGACGCGACGCGAACGGCGGTTATGGGAGGCTCTTACGGGGGCTTTATGACGGCGTGGATAGTGGGGCATACGCCGCGCTTTACCTGCGCTATCGCCGACAGGCTGGTAGGCAACCTCGTCAGTATGGCGGGAACCTGCGACTTCCCCTGGCCCTCCGACGCTTACTTCAAAGGCGACCACTGGAGTCGAATCGAAGACCTTTGGAAACACTCGCCAATCGCTTATGCAGGGGACATCACAACCCCGCTACTACTAATTCACAGCGACGGAGATTTGCGTTGTCCGCATGGGCAGGCGGAGGAGTTCTTCTCGGCGCTACGGCTACAGCGCAAAGTCGTGGAGTACGTGCGCTACCCTGAAGCCTGTACCCACGGTATGTCGCGTAACGGTCCTCCCTCCCTACGCTTACACCGCTTGCAAGAGAACGTGAGTTGGTTGGGACGCTGGCTCAAGCCGAAGGAAGCGTGAGTAAGTGGCGCAGAAGCGCATAACCTGTTGGCAGTGTCCTCGCTACGATAGGGAGGCGCGGCGCTGTTTGGACAGCAAGGCGAACCCTGTCAAAAAATCGGACACGGTAGAGGTTGCAGAGGCGCTCGGTCTTCAAAAGATATGCCTCTACAACCCCTACCGCGACGACCTCGCCATGCGTACCTACTTCCCGCGCCACCCTCTCGCTCTATCCCCTGCAAAGCCTCGGCGCAAGCCCCGCGTTAAGGTTGAAGTGGAGGTTGAAGAGGAGGCGGAGACGGAAGCGGCGCTGGAGGCGCTAGGAGGCGATTCTAAACGAAACATCTTTCGCCCCTGACAGATAAATTCTTTTGCAGGTCAGGAGGAGAAGGACGATAGGATAGCGAATCGTGTACTTAGATTTCATTTGAGAGGCGATTGCCCTCTTGAAAAGAGAGTGGCGACAGTATCATCGGCTTACCGTAAAGCGGGGAAAGAGACTCCGCAAAAAAACTTTCGCATTCGCCTCGCTCTTGCTGTCGCCGTATGTCACTCTCTCGCGGTCACTATTGGAACTACCTAATGACTTCCGTTACGTAAAGGAAACAAGCCATTGAAACGAAGAAGCGACTATTCGCGACTCCCGCTGACCAAACTACTACTCGTAGGTCTTCTTACACTGTTGAGCGCCGTGGCGTTCGCGGATACGGGCGCGAAACTCAATATCACGACATCGCCGGGACTCTTCCCAGAGTTCAACCACGACATCAACGACTACATTGTTCGCGTTGGAGCGGATGATAAAGTAACCATCAACGTAGATGCGCCGAGTGGTGTAACGGTCTCGGTAGATGGTAAGCCATTTGCCGGACAGCAGTTTGCTGTAACTCTCAAGAAACTCACCCCAGGTCAGAGCTTCAAGATAGTGGTGTATTCGAAGGGGGCAGGGCGCAACAAGCTAGTGGAGACGAAGAAGTACTGCGTCCGCCGAGCGCCGAGCGATTTCCCTAACTGGACGATTGAGCGTCCCGGTACGCCGCAAGCGGAGTACTACGTCGTGGCTCCGAACCTGTTCGCCAACAAACCTTGGGTCATCGTCGCCGACAACTATGGCGCTCCTGTATGGTGGTACCGTAGCAAATCCGTGCCGGTAGACCCTAAGTTTCTCGCCAAAAACCGTATTGGCTGGATGAACTTCGGACCCGGAGAGGAGCGCTCGCTTGATGGAAAACTCCTCCGCGAATACCTACCCGCTGGCAACATTGGCGGATACGTAGACCCCCATGAACTACTACAACTCCATAGAGGCGCTGACAACTATGTCTATATCATCGCCGTGTGGCGCGGGCCGTTCGACCTACGCCAATATGGAGGCTTAGACAAGTCTTATGTCCTAGATAACGTGATTGAAGAGGTCGCCCCCAATGGAGCGCTCGTATGGTCTTGGTCGACCTACGATCATATCAAGGTGGCGGAGACCGACCCGACTTGGAGCTTCCTGCTAGGTTCGACAAATGTCGACCCCTATCACATGAACTCTGTCGAGCAGTCGGGCGACAACTACGTGATTTCACTACGACACTTGAACGCGGTCATCTGTGTTGAGAGGAAGACGGGGAACATACTCTGGAAGCTCGGCGGTACGCCTCGTACAGAGAGTTTGAAGTATGTGAATGACACCTACAATAACTTTGGAGGAAACCATGACGCCCGTATTCTGCCCGATGGCACTCTGACTCTCCATGATAACGGCACGACCCAAGGGAGACCCCCAAGAGGCGTCCGTTATAGCATCGACACCGTCGCTCATACGGCGACCCTCATTGAGCAGATGACGGATGCTAGCGCGCCAGAATCCGGTTTCACGGGTAGCTCCCGTAAACTGCCTACAGGCAACTGGGTGATGCAGTGGGGAGGCAATCCCTATTTTACCGAACTCGCTCCTAATGGCGACCGCGTTTTTCGCGTGAACTTCACGGATGGGGCATTCTCCTATCGGGCATCCCCTGTAGCATACGGATATGTTGACAGGGAAGACCTACGTAGAGGCATGGACAGACAGTTCCCGCGTTAACCAGCATATCTGCTCGTAAGCGTTCAGGGTTGCGGGAATCTGTTCCCCTATCTTAAACAGTGACGGCTCCTCTCTTGTAAAGAGAGGAGCCGTCACTGTTTTTACTCCCAGAACCCTGTCTGATGACTATTGAAGAGCGCATATAACGCGCCCGATACGTCAGATAGGGCTATAGCGCGTACTCCAACGCCTGTTCCAACGTCATAGCAGTCCCTTGCGCGAAGGCGGCGGCGAACGCCTCTTCGCCTAGCGCGTTACGCAGGGTCGCGATGTCAGCGGCGAAAGATTTTTCGTCCAGTGTGAGCATTTTGCCTTCCGGGCGTTCGCATAGCCCCTTTATAGCTCCGTACAGGCAGGCTCCACGCTCCTGTTGGTTATCCGCTGTGGCTACTTCCGCGAGTCCCTGTAGTAGAGTAAGCGTCTCTTGCAGACTCAATTGTCCCGCTTCGCGACGCAGATTGAGGCTCTCGACATAGTAGCGTCGCGCCGATTTATAGTCGCTCTGCTGATACGCGAGATATCCCAGATTGTTCAGCGAACCTGCGATGAGCGCCTTATCTCCCATCTCGCGCTTGATAGCCAGACTTCGCTCATAACGCTGTCGCGCTGTAGCGTAGTCGCCCTGACTACTCGCGAGATTCCCCAAACCGTTGAGCGAGGCGGCGCTCCCCTTCTTGTCGCCTAGCGCATCGTGAATTGCTAGGCTCTCCTCGTGATGGGCTTGGGCTACCCCGAAATCGCCCTGCATTCGCGCCAGCGTACCCGCGCCATTGAGGACTCTGGCGCGTTCCGTTGTCGCCTCCGAAGCGCCCGCTAACTTCAAGACCGCCTCGCACCACTGTCGCCCCTCCGCGATATAACCGCGCATCCTCCAAAACGCCAGTAGCGCCCCGCAGAGGCGTAACGCCATAACGTCATCTCCAGCGCTCTCCATACTCGCCGTAAGCGCCGCTAATAGGTGTTCGCGCTCCGCCTCCAATCGAGACAGCCATGCCCCCTGCTCCGCGCTGCTAAGATTGCGGTCAGCCTCCTCCGCAAGCGCAAGATAGTAGCCTATACTCTGTTGTTTCATCGTTTTCTACGGCTGAACGCGCGGCGTTGCGTCGAGCGTAAGTTCCACTACCGTCGCGTCCACGTCGGTAACGCTTGGCTTCTGTAGAGTGAGCGAAGAGCCGCTAACCTGCACTGCTACTCGCTCTTTCGTAGCGAGAACCTTTGCAGACCTGACCTTGTTGTTTAGCCCCTCAAGCATAACGCTATCGCTCTTGCCCCAGTCGTACACGAAGACGTAGAGGCGATTCCCTTTTTGCGTGCAGGTTCCAGAGAAGGAGAGTTTCGCGAAAGGGGTCGCGCTGGTTCCGTAGATAGCCTTCCCATTGCTCTCCATCCACCTCCCCATCGCTTCGAGGCGGTTCTTCGTCTCCATTGTGAACTCGCCAAGGTTGGTGGGCCCCACATTCAAGAGGAAGTTACCGCCCTTGCCTGCAATGTCCGCTAGGTGACGAATGAGAACGCTCTGCGATTTCCAGTTATGGTCGTTACGCGCATAGCCCCACGTATCGTTGAGGGTCATGCAGGTCTCCCACAGTTTGCCGTCTTTGAAGCCCTGCGCGGGAACCTCCTGCTCCGGCGTGCCGAAGTCGCCCATAAACTCGGCGGAGACGTTCATACCCGCCATGCCGGAACGCCCCTTATCCACGCGGTTATTCACGAGAATATGCGGGTCGAGGCTTCGCACGTAGCGGTAGAGGTCAGCGCCCATCTCGTGCGTCCACGTGTTTTCCCACTCGCCATCGAACCACATCACCGCAGGGCGATACTTCGTGACTAACTCTTTGAGTTGCGCTTTTAGGTAGACGATATAGCGGGTGAAGTCGACTCCGGCGGCGGGGCGAACCTTAGTCTCCCAAGGGCGACGGGGCAGGTAGTCGGGGTGATGCCAGTCCATAATTGAGTGATAGAAGCAGAGGCGAATCCCCTGCTTTTGGCACTCGTCGGCAAGCTCTTTGAGGGGGTCGCGTTGGAATGGGGTGGACTTGGTTATCGTGTAGTCGCTTACTTTGCTATCGAACATATCGAAACCGTCGTGGTGCTTACTTGTGATGACGATGTACTTCATTCCTGCATTTTTGGCGGTCTCCACCCACTCCTTCGCGTCGAAACTTGCGGGGTTGAAGTTGGGCGCAAACTTCTCGTACTCCCTTACCTGCATCTGGAAATTGTTCATGTACCACTCCGCCATACCCCGCGAGGAGTCGGCGGGAACGGCGTAAATTCCCCAGTGTATAAACATTCCGAAGCGGGCTTCTCGCCACCACTTTGTGCGCTTTTCAAACTGCGGCTTTGTCTCGGTGTAGGAGGCGGTTGACTTTTGGGCGGCTACCGGAGAGGTTAGCCCCAGCGTCGCTAACCCCAGTAGCGTGGTGAAGAGAGTTATCTGTTTCGTGGTAAATTTCGCTTTCATTGCAGAGGGTCTCCTTTGTCTGATTTGCGGGTAGGTTAGGCGATGTCAAGAACGGGGTCGCCTAAGACCTCCCATTTCGGCGTTATGCCTAAGCCCGGTTGCGTACTCGAAGCCATGCGCCCGTTCACACGTTGGGGCGCGCCTTCGGCTACGCTGACGGTGACGTAACTATTGAAGTCGGTGCAGGTGAAGAGAAACTCTGTGGGGACGCTATGCGCGAGATGAGCGATTGCCGCCGTCGTAATATCGCCGCCCCAACTATCCTCTAGCGTCATAGCGAACCCCATGGAGACGCAGAGGTCTCTCGCCTGCCGCGTTTTGGTGAGTCCCCCTAGTTTGCTGATTTTCAGGTTCACTACGTCCATCGCCAAGTCCGCCTTAGCGCGTAGCAACATATCGAGCGAATCGATATTCTCATCTAGCACAAAGGGATGATTACAGTGACGGCGGACGGAGAGGCACTCTTCATAGGTCAGGCAGGGTTGTTCGATATAGACATCCACATCGCGGACGGCGCGAACCACGCGCATCGCTTCGTGGAGCAGCCACCCCGTATTCGCGTCCGCCACTAGGCGGTCTCCCTGTTGGAGTTGCGCCGCCACCGCGTGTATGCGCTCAATGTCCACATCGGGGTCTCCGCCCACCTTGAGTTGAAAGCGGCGATAGCCCTCTGCGCGATAGCCCGCCACCTTACCCGCCATCGTCTCTGGCGACTCTTGAGAGATAGCGCGGTAGAGGGTGACATCCTCGCCGTAGCGTCCGCCCATGAGTATGCTGACAGGTTGTCCCGTCGCCTTTCCCAAAATATCCCAACAGGCGATGTCTATTCCCGATTTTACGTAGGGGTGTCCTTTAAGCGCCGCGTCCATGCGCTGATTCAGTTTGCCAAGTTCACAGGGATTCTCGCCGATAAGGTGCGGAGCCAGTTCGCGTAGCCCCGTGCGAACGCCCTCTGCGTAGGCGGGCAGGTAGAAGGGACCTAACGGGCAGACCTCGCCATAGCCGACGATTCCTGCGTCGGTCTCTATGCCCACAATAGTGCTATCAAACACAGTGACTGACTTACCGCCCGACCATTTGTAACTGCCTTCATGCAGGGGCAAATCCACCTGATGTGCAAAAATTCGTGTGATTTTCATACACTTACACCATTCTAAGAGAGATAGAGTGCATTTCCCCACGTCATGGGTAAATCCCTCCTGTATGCTATATTATGGGTGTGGAACAAAGTTAAGCAGGTTTTCCGCCCGTTTAGTTTGCCTTAACGTGAATTCGAGATTCCACATAACCTCACCCAACCTCTCCTTCGCAAAGAAGAGGAGCCTTTCTGCCGTGAAGGCACAAAAGAGACCCGTTTTACTGGCGTTTTTGAGATGTGCTTATCTCGAACTCACGTTTGCTTAAAAATATTCCATACCCCTACATTATCCGCAGAGGGCGAAAAAAGCGAGTGCGGTCTCTACGAGATACTGTAGAGACCGCACGCCGTATCAAACAGAGATTATAGGCGATGCCTACTTCACCGTGAGATTGGTGCTACCGCTCACGTTGGTATACCCAAGGTAGAAAGCGTCGCCATCGAAGATAACCGTAATGTTGTGCTTGCCCACGCTCAAAGTAGCCGGTATCGTGTAACTCACGTTCGCTACCCCGGCGCCATCCGTCGTAACGCTCCCGACATCTACGCTATCTATCTGGAAATGAACCGTTCGCCCGGAGAGAGAAGCGCCGTCCGTCCTCCGAGTCAGAGTAGCGGTTAGAGTCACTACCGCGCCCTGTTTCCCGGTCACATTACGCGGAGACAACTTAGACTGAGTTTTGTTGATGACGAGGGTTCGCTTATTCACGGTGGTGGAGGCGAGGTAAGAGCCGTCTCCTGTAAAGTCCGCGCTCAAGACGACGTTTCCCGCTGCGATGCTCTCGTCTATCTTGTAGGCGAGCGTCGCGGTTCCAGAGGTATCCGTTACCGCGGTTCCCGCCTGATTTCCCGCCAGTTTGAACACAACCGTTCTACCGGATACTCCCGCCTTGTCGGTGGCGCGTTTCAGGGTCGCGATAAGGTTCACCGTCTCCCCGATATGACCGGTGGCGCTTCCCGCCAAAACGAGCGTGGTAGCCGCAGGGGTCACGGTCACGGTTCCCGTCCCGATAGCGCCGCCCTGATTGGCATCTCCTGCAAACTTCGCGGCGAGCGTGTGACTACCCGCGCTCAGAGTGTCGAACTTGTAGGAGAGACTCGCGACTCCCGTTCCATCCGTTGTCGCAGTTCCTATTACGGTTCCGTCCAGTTTGAAGGTCAGGGTCTGGTTGACGAGGGGGGCGCTGTCGCTAGCGCGTGTGAGAGTAGCAGTGAGGTATTTGCTTTCGCCGGGGCTTCCCGCTGTCGCGCCAACGGTTGTGAGCGTACTGGTTTTGGCGACAGTGAGGGTAGCGGAGGCGTTGGAGGGCTTGTAGAAAATGTCTCCAGCGAAAGAGGTTGTGAAGGGGTAGGCTCCGACTCCGTAGTCTGTGGAGTTGGGAACGAGGAGGTAGGCTCTTCCCGCCGCGTCGGTGTTAGCGGTTCCTACCGCGTTTCCGTTGAGGGTGAAGGCGATGGGTTTATTAGCGATGGTCTTGCCGCTACTCTTGTTTTTGAGGGTGGAGACGAGGGTGAGTTTGCCATAGGGAAGCGTGAAGTTCGAGGCGATGGACACGGTGTCCTGAACTTTGATGGTTCCAGTAGCGAGGGAGTGAGCGTATCCTCCTGCCACCTGCGTCACGCCGCTAAGCCCAGATACCTGTACTGGAGTGTTTCTATTAGTATGGGTTCCGTCTCCCAGTTCGCCGTGCCCGTTATCTCCCCACGCCCATACGGTTCCATCTGACTTCACGGCGAGAGAGTGAGCGTATCCTCCTGCCACCTGCGTCACGCCAGTCAGCCCGGAGACCTGAACCGGAGTGTTTCTCTCGGTAGTGGTTCCATCTCCGAGTTGCCCTTCGTAGTTGCGCCCCCACGCCCAGACGGTTCCATCTGACTTCAAGGCGAGAGAGTGATACTCTCCCCCTGCCACCTGCGTCACGCCAGTCAGCCCGGATACCTGAACGGGAGTGTCTCTCTCCGTCTTGGTTCCGTCTCCCAGTTGACCTTTCTGGTTGTTTCCCCACGCCCAAACCGTTCCATCTGACTTCAAGGCGAGAGAGTGATAAACTTCCCCTGCCACCTGCGTTATGCCTGTAAGACCGGATACCTGAACAGGAGTGGTACTGGTTGTCGTGGTTCCGTCTCCGAGTTGACCCCAGTAGTTGTATCCCCACGCCCATACGGTTCCATCTGACTTCACGGCGAGAGAGTGAACGTATCCTCCCGCAACCTGAGTTATTCCTGTCAGCCCAGAGACCTGAACGGGAATGTGCCTCTCGGTAGTGGTTCCGTCTCCGAGTTCACCCAAGCCGTTGTATCCCCACGCCCATACCGTTCCATCTGACTTGACTGCGAGAGAGTGGGCGTAACCTGCCGCCACCTGCGTCACGCCTGTCAGCCCGGACACCTGAACAGGAGTGTCTCTCTCATCAGTGGTTCCGTCTCCGAGTTGACCATAGTAGTTGTCTCCCCACGCCCATACGGTTCCATCCGACTTCAAAGCGAGAGAGTGTTCAGAGCTAGCCATAACCTGTACTACACCAGAGAGACCAGATATTTGAACAGGCACTTTAGTAGAGTGGTAAGATACATCCAATCCCCATGCCCAAACGGTTCCATCTGACTTTACTGCAAGAGAGTTCCCAAAACCTGCCGAAACCTGCACTACATTGCTTAAGCCGGAGACCTGAATAGGAGTGTTGCTGTTTGTAGTGGTGCCATCCCCAAGTTGACCCCAGTAGTTGTATCCCCACGCCCATACGGTTCCATCTGACTTCACGGCGAGAGAGTGAACGTATCCTCCCGCAACCTGAGTTATTCCTGTCAGC
>CAIJLM010000256.1 GCA_903821495.1 uncultured Chthonomonas sp.
GACAAGCCTATCGCAGGAACCTGACCACCTTGTAGGTAGGTCTTTCTCCCGAATCGGGAGAAGGATGTCCGAAGGACAGGATGAGGGGCGGGTGCAGATAAGCCTCCCATATCTCAAAACCACCAATACAGTCCCCATCCCAAACCCTTGCCTGTCCTCCTCTGAACCCGCGTTGGAGAGGGTTAGGCAGAGGTCACGCTTGGGAGAGTTGCAGGGCTTGGTCGAACTGCAACTCTGAGAGGTTGCGATACACGCCCTCCTCATGCGCCACCAACTCAGCGTGCGTCCCATGCTCCACCACCTCCCCATCCTTGATGACGTAGATGCAGTCGGCTTCGCGAATGGTCGCAAGGCGGTGCGCGATAATCACAGAGGTGCGCCCCTGCATAAGCGTCTCCAACGCCTGTTGTACAAGGCTTTCGCTCTCCGAATCGAGGGAACTCGTCGCCTCGTCCAGTATCAGAATTGCGGGGTTGCGTAGAATGGCGCGAGCGATGGCGACGCGCTGTCTCTGCCCTCCCGACAACTTTACGCCGCGCTCTCCTACAACGGTTTCATACCCCTCTGGAAAGTCTGAGATAAACAGATGCGCGTTCGCCTTTTGCGCCGCCTCCTCAATGTCGGGCTGACTGGCTCCGGGACGACCATAGGCGATATTCTCCGCGATGGTTCCCCCAAAAAGCAGAACCTCCTGCGGCACTATCGCCATACTCGCCCTAAGCGCATGGAGGGAGTAGTCTCTCGCCTCGCGCCCGTCAATCAAGATACGCCCTGTATCGGGGTCGTAAAAGCGCATGAGGAGGGAGACAATGGTGGATTTACCGCCGCCGCTGGGACCCACTAGCGCGATTCTCTGCCCGGACTTCGCGGAGAGCGACAGGCTTTTCAGAACCACTACCTCGTTCCGAGCGGGGTACGCGAAAGTCACACTCTCAAAGGAGATACTACCCGAAATGGGTTCAGGAGCGGGCTGTTCCGTCGCCTGAAGAGGAGTGTCTTCGGGGGTCTCTTGTAGCAGTTCGCGCACACGTTGCGTCGCGCCCATCGCCCTTCGCAACTCTCCATAGAGACGCGCTATCCCGCCCATCGCCCCGCCCACATACATTGCATAGAGCAGAAACCGGGTCATCTGCCCGAAAGTGAGGTCGCCGCTTGCGACAAGGCGCACGCCGTACCAGATAACCGATACAATAGAGCCGAACCCAAGAAACGACATCACGCCGCCAAACGCGCCTTGCAGACGCGCCCCTCGTAGCGCCACCAGAATAAATCTCTCCATTCCGTTGCGGTAGCGGGTCGCCTCGTAGCCCTCATTGGTGAACGATTTCACGCTCACAATGGACTGCAAAGTCTCCTCTACAATCACGTTCGTCTCCGCAAGCCTGTCCTGCGCTTCACGCGCTATCTTATGAACGCGCCTTCCGAAGATAATAGCGATGATGAGAATGAGGGGCAGGGTAATCAAAATTCCTACGGCGAGGCGCGACGAAGTAATTGTTATC
>CAIJLM010000257.1 GCA_903821495.1 uncultured Chthonomonas sp.
AGGCGGTTTTGTTGGGCGATAGCCTCTCTTACCCTAGAGGATTTTGGAACATTTTAACTATAGCAAGTCCCTAACAAGGTATTGGGACCGCTCCAGTCGGGTTTATGTGCTAAAATAGTAACGTCATAGGAGGCGCGGTAGTCTCGCCTGTTTCTTCTTAGGACGACCTCTCCCGCTTTGATGGAAACTACTGGTATTTTCCCTATCATTTCAAGCGCGTCACCTACAGGCAGTGATGTCGTATGAGGTACAAGCCCCTGAAAACTACAGCAGGATTGGTTACGGAGTTTTCTCAACGCATCTCCCAAAGTATCCAAAAGGCGGTTATCGGCAAACCCGATGTAGTGCAAGTCGCGATAGCCGTGCTGTTGGCGGAGAGCCATGCTCTCTTGGAAGATACGCCTGGAGTTGCAAAGACCGTATTGGTTAAGGCGCTTGCATTGTCGTTAGGGCTGGAGTTTCGTCGGATTCAGTGTACGCCCGACCTACTTCCTAGCGATGTGACAGGGAGCGCGATTTTTAACCAGAAGACTTCCGATTTTGAGTTCCGCCCGGGCCCAATTTTCGCCAACCTCCTCCTTGTTGATGAGTTAAATCGAGCGACGCCACGGACGCAGTCCGCTTTGCTGGAAAGCATGGCGGAGCGACAGGTGACTTCTGAGGGAAAGGCGCGCCCTCTTGAGCCGCCTTTCTGTGTATTCGCCACCCAGAACCCTTTTGAATACGAGGGCACTTTCCTGCTCCCCGAAGCCCAGTTGGATCGTTTCGCTGTTCGGCTGAGTATTGGATACCCTAGCGAGTCTACAGAACTTCAACTTCTGGAACTGACGCGCGAGCGCCACCCTCTGGCGACAATCACTCCGGTCGCTCAGCTCGACGAGCTCCTATCGATGCAGGCGGCAGTGCGTCAGATATTCGTACACGAGGCGGTACGCCGCTACATAATCCAGTTAGTTCGTAGTACGCGCAAGCATCCAGATATCCTTATAGGCGCAAGTCCACGTGCGGGAATGGCCCTTTTCCACCTCTCTCAGGCGTTGAGCGCAGTCCGCGGTCACGAGTATGTCGTCCCTGAGACTGCCCGCTACCTCGCTCCTTTCGTTTTAGAACATCGCCTGACGTTGCGCCCTGAAGCGCGTATGCGGGGGCGCCGCGCTGGTCATATCGTGCAGGAGTTGATAGAGCGCGTACCTGCTCCTGCGCCGCACAAGACCTGACCTAGTGAGATTTCCATTATGAATCCAATTACACTTTTTGGCATCGCCACGTTCGCAATAGCGCTTGGTTGGGCGATGGGAACGCCCTTGCCGTTTGGAGTTGCGGTAGCGGTTCTTGTATCTGTCATTTTTGTCTGGATAACGGTTAATCGAGTTGACGGCGCCCTAAAGAGCGGGCGCGAATTAGAGAAGACTCTTGTCGCCGCTGGTAGCGTCATCGCTATGCGCGTCTCTGTATCCGCCCAGGGCGCGTTCCGATTTTGCTGGCTTGAGCTACAGGACAGCGTACCAGAGGGGGCGCAAGTCAGAGGCTCCTCCGCTACCTTTGTTGTAGGAATGCTACAGGCGGGTGCAAAGTGGATGTACCTAACGGAGCTGACTCGGCGCGGAGTCTACCGTTTTGGACCGATACGCGTGCGCTATGGCGATTTGCTCGGTGTACACGCTCGGTCGCTAGAGTCGGAAGAACACACCGATATTTATGTGCATCCGCGTATTTTTCCGCTTACAAATATGAACTTGCCCTCGCACCGTCCCTTTGGCGACCTTCGCACGAACGCTATGGCTTTTGAAGACCCTACCCGTCCGGCGGGAACCCGCGAGTATCGACAAGGCGATTCGTTAAAGCGCATCCACTGGACTGCCACAGCCCGCGCTATGCGCTTAATAGCAAAAGAGTACGATGGCTCCATTGTTCCGATTGGAACCATTGCCATTGATAGGAACCCGCAGAACTATGCGAACCTTGATGATTACGAACTTGCGTTCTCCATTGCGGCTTCGCTTCTCGTATCGGGCACGTATTTCGGTTATGATATTGGTATTCAACTGGAATCCTCCCTCGCACCAGGGCGTGGCGAGCTACATATCGAAAAAGCGCTTACCATGCTCGCCTCTACAAGTAGAACCGAAGACACTCTCGCCCAACAACTCGCTACTATCCGAACGTCGCTTTCTTGGAGAGGAACCTTAATTCTCATCACCTCCCACCTTCCAACAGACGTGGCAGCTCTTCTGGACATATTTCGTCACAGCGGTCATGCGGTATCTGTAGCGGTAGTTGGCAAAGACGCGCGGGCTGATGTGGCTTTAGGAGCCGCCAGTAACGTGTGTACCGCTGTCGCGCAAGTACGCAACGAGGAGGAAATAAGTGCGCTCCACTTCATCACGCTCAGATATTAACCTGCCTCTCTTACTGCTTGTTGGCGGCGGTTCGCTCTGCGGGACTCTCCGAATCACTCTAAGTTGGGGCGATATATCCGTCGTGGCGGGGGGGATAGTGGGTTGGCTAGTCGCCCTTTTCTGCGGGGGCTTGGCGTTGCGTCGCGAACTAGAGCGTATGCGCTCCGTGATAGGAATTGTCGGGAACTTCGCCCTTCCAATTCTGCTATTGACAGTGGATAGCGCTTTCGCATTGGGCTGGCTAATAACAGGGAGCATCTCCCTTCTCTATGTGGTTTCACAGGTGAAATGGGTAAGCGGTAGTTTTGATGGCGACAACCTAAGTGAAAATCGCGTTCGCTCCTTTCGTCTTCAGACGAGCGGGGGAGCCTCTCAAGACCCGACTGGAAGCGGTCTTATATTCGGTATTCTTCTTGTGTGTTTACCACTTACGGATATGTTCGCGGCGCTATTCGTCATTGGATATTTCGCCTCCTTATTTGGACTTATCTCGTTAGGCGGGATTGAACAACGGCGGCGCGAGGGCGTTGCCGCGAAGCCTATGGCAGGGTATCTCAGTGCATGGGCAGGACGGGTTGCGCTTCTATTCATTGTGTTTGGCGTTACGGGTGGATTGGGGGCGGGCTTCGCTGGCATACTGCAAGGGGGAAGCATCAAATTAAGCGGCATTCCGCTATTTTCTTTGAAAAACTGGGGGGGTATCTCTGTTGGTTTAAACACAACCAAGCAGATGTCAGGAAACGGAGTTAACATGGACGCGACGAGTACTCTTCAGGGGGGCGCGCCTAACCTGTCGAATAGCGGGGAG
>CAIJLM010000258.1 GCA_903821495.1 uncultured Chthonomonas sp.
ATAGTCGCTATCGTACTGTACGCGCATACGCTGATACTCGTTATCGAGGTTATCGCGGAGAGTGCGATACTGGGCGTTTTTCGTACTGAGTTCGCCGTATTTCGAGCGGTACTCAGGAACAAGCGGCAAGGCTTTACGCGCCTCTTCCAGTTGCTTGAGGGTGTTCGCCAAGTTCGATTTCGTAAAGAGGTAGCGGTTCTGAGACTCGATAAGATAGCTCTGCAACTGCGCGTACCGCGGATTAAGTTGACGGCGAGTTACCTGGACTACCTTCCGACTCTCCATCTCCTGCATGGCGGAGGTTAAGTCTTCTATCTGCGCTCTGGTCACAGTCATTTGTGGAGACACATCGGGGTCGGTCGTTCTCAAGTAGCTCTTTCTCAAGTCCGTCAGCTTCGTTTCAAGCTGAGTTTTTTTCGCTGAGAGAGCTTTGTATACCGTGGAATCGGTGACGGGGCGCTCCTCAATAACGGAACCCTGCTCCAACTCTTTAGGCGTCTTATGAAGCGTCTCGGTGTAGGTGTTTATCTCCGCTTGAGTGGAGTCTAAAAGACCCTTTTGCGCGTTCTGTTGCGCTCTTAGGCTGTTGATTTCTCCCATTACTTGGGTCGGGTCGGGTCTTCCAATCTTGATGTACCTTTCTTCAAAGGCGTAGAGTTCCCGCTCCGACTCATTCGCTTGGTCTTTGTAGAGCGAGATGTAGTTAGACATCTGGTTCAAGAAGGCGACCTGCCGCTTCACGCCTACGGCGACGACAGCCTTTTGGTACTGCGTAATGACCGCATTTAAGACGGGGACGCAGAACTGCGTGGGCGACTTGCAGGTTATCTCAAGGAAGGAGATGCCGTTGACTGAGAAGCCTACATTGGCTTGCGCGTCTCGAATCATCTTTTCGAGGCTGGCTTCGGTCCGGTCTTTGTCTAGCCCGGCGTTCTCAAACGCTTTTTTGAAGAACTCTCTGTCCTTGAGATATATCTGTAGCAGGTTCACTTTGGCGTTGATTGCGGCGACCTTGTTTCTCCGCTCTTCGTCCGAGTTTCCGCCGCCCACGCCATCGTCATAAAGTTCAAGAATCGCCGTCGCTACATAAAGGCGCGGGCGTAGCATAGAGCCGCCCGCGACTACGCCCGTCGCCAGTACGAAGGAAGCCAAAAAGAGTCTGCGTTTTTTTACAATGAGCGCGATAGCGTTGTAGAACGCCGATTTTCTATAGACGGGCATGACTGCCTCTCTCCTTCAATGCAACTCTTGTACGGAAGCGTGCATCGCTTCAAGTGGCGGACAGCAAGGGCGCAAAATATCCCCCTACTCTATTATACACGGTAAATACGCGAACTGTCGGGAATTGCTAGGTTCGTTTGAAACGGTATTTGTACTAGAATCTGTGATGCAGTAAGACGCGCCACACTACGCTATTTTCGGCTATTTGCCTCTGTTTCTTTGCAAGAAGTCGCAAGAAATATCAAAATGCGCGTATAAAGGAGGTTTTTGGGGTGTAAGGCAGGGCAAAAAGAGGGCAACGCTACCCCTCGCCCTGAGCGGGAAAGGGGTAGCCTTATGAAAGTGTCGACAGAGGCGAGACGCTCGCTGGCGAGTGAAGAGGGGGAGTGTAGCCTAGCGTTGTTCGATGGGAACCCAAGGCAGGTCGTGAGTTCCGACATACTCCGCACGCGGACGAATAATACGCTGACCGGGCAGATACTGCTCTATCATGTGGGCGCACCAGCCCGACATACGGCTCATTACGAAGATGGGCGTGTAGAGGCGCACCGAGAGGTTCATCTCGTAGTAGCAGGTAGCCGAGAAGCAGTCTACGTTCGGATAGATGCCCTGTTTGCCCGCCGCTAACCTCTCCGCTGTGTTGCTCAGTTCGTCCACAATCTTCTCAATGGCGACGGTCATGTCGTACCATTTCGTATCGTTGTGTAGTTCGCCAAGCCGTCGGCTCACATCGCGAAGCGTATTCGAGCGGGGGTCGGGAGCGCGGTAGACCGCATGACCAAAGCCGGGGATAGGAGTTCTCTTCTCGCCTGTCAGTTTGGGGCGCACCCAAGCGTCCACCTTGTCCAGTTCGCCTATTTCAAGAAGCATATTCATGGTGTCTTCCGCCGCGCCGCCGTGACGGGGTCCCGAAAGAGCGCCGATGCCCGAAACCGCCCCCGAATAGAGGTCGGCATGGGTAGCTACCGTCACTCGCGCCGCAAAAGTGGAGGCGTTGAGTTCGTGGTCGGCGTGTAGAATAAGGTCTTTGTCAATCGTCTCCACATAGAGGGGTTCGGGGTCTTTACCCCACAGCATATAGAGGAAGTTCGCGGCGAGACCGAGGCTTGGGCAGGGCGCGATAGGCTCTAGCCCCTGCTGATGGCGCTCTATGGCGGCGACGGCGGTCACAACGCGGGCTTGCAAACGGAGGGCTTTTCTAAGGTTTGCGGCGGGAGAGTTGTCGCCTTGGTCAGGGTCGAACATTCCTAGAGCGGAGACGACGGTGCGGAGCGCGTCCATCGAGTTCGCCGTTGCGGGAATACTTTTTAAGATGGGGAGAACGCCCTCTGGCAGGGCGGCGTTCGCGGCTATCTCTCGCTTAAAAGCCGCATACTCTGCGACATTCGGAAACTTGCCATACCACAATAGATAGACCACCTCCTCAAAGGTGGCGTGGTCTGCAATAACCTCAATAGGATAACCTCGATAGTAGAGTTTACCCTCGGCTTGAACATCGCAAATCGTAGATTCTCCAACAACAACGCCTCTTAATCCATCCGATGGCGCAGACATAGTGTTTACCCTTCCAGTAGAAGATGTTACTCCGCCAAAACGGGGAGTGTTGTCTCTCTATTCTACCCTAATTCTACGTTTTCTACAGCAGTTTGATTTTGCGGTAAGAGTTCAGGGTTATGGGAGTAAAAACTCCGAAATGGGGATGCGAAATGCGATTCTACCGCGAAAAACGCGAAAAGGCGCGAAAAAGAGGCACAATGCAACCCGCCCTAGAACAACGCGCCAAACTTCCCAATCTTAAACCACTAAGACTCCTCTCCTTTGCGAAGGAGAGGCTGGGTGAGGTTAAGCGCCAAGTTCCCGTAAGCCTGAACTCTTACGTCTCTAACGTAATGTAGGCAACCATCTATCAAGTAGATAGTGGCAGTTCAACACCTTTTCCAGCAGGTCAATAGGTACGTAGTAGTACTGATTCGAGGCTTCAAAGCCGATACGCGAATCTTGCGATTGAAGCGCGTAGAGCCTCTCTGCAAGGCGCATCTCCTCCCGCAAAACCCGCTCTAACTCTGTGACGACCGCCGACTTTCGCTCGCCGCTCGTCGCCAACTCGCGCCGCAACTGCACGAATCGCGCCTGATTTCCTGTACTCTGAAAATGGATGGCGATAGCCTCCACAAGCCCCATTTCAAGTTGCAACGCCTCGGACTGCGCTGTTTTCGGGAGAGGCGAAGGGAGGGTCCGCTTTAGTTTTGCGAGGCTCTCGCGGAACCCCTGCGCCACCTTTCGCATCTGCCCGACAAAGACATCCGGAGGGTATACCATGCGCCAGCCGTCAAGGTCGTCATACGGAAAGCCTATCATTGTCGCATGATAGCCAGTCGGCTCCGCCCAAAGTAGATTTGAGACCCCATACTGCATCGGCGCGGAGTATACCAGCCCGATATGAAACGGAAACTCGCGGAAGGCGGCGCTATACCCGCGCCACGCCGCAACGACGGCGGGGGCGCTCTCCGCGCCATAACGCGAACCTGCGACTTTGAGAAGCGTTCTGTTCAGAGTGTCGCTGTTAATTTCGTTATCGGGGAGGTTCTGAATCTCCGCCATCACTTCGAGATTAGGCGAGGGATAGCCCCCAAGAGTCCAGCCCAGCATCAAGCCATCCACCTTCGCGGCGCGGAGATTCAGGGCGTGTTGCGCCACGTTCTCAAGCGCGGGGATGTAGGGAACAGCGGAGAGTTCCCACGAGTTCGCGGCTTGTATCTTCGCAACCGCCTTGAGGCCGCGCTCCTTCGCCTGTCTCCAGTGACTCTTCGCCCTCTCGCCGGGTCCCACTGTAGAGACCGAGTACTCGCCGACAACGCTCTCTACGCCGCCCCGCTTGATAGGCATATCCCACTCGCTCACGCTCATCACAGCGACATCTGCGGGAAGCGCCTCTATGACCGTTTTCGCAACCTCATCGCTCCAGCCCCAGTCCCATGCTATCAGTCTAGCGCGGCTACTTGTCTGATGTATCCCCTCATCGATAGCCGTGTTGACCTCCGCAATAACCGCTCCCGCGCTCCGCCCCGCGCAACGCGGACACTCTCGCCCCTTGCCATGCGACCAGCAACTCGTGAGGTTTTCGGAGGCGGTTATCGTGAAGAAACCGCCGACATCGGGAACCGCCTTGCAGATGGAGGCTATCGAATCGCTGAGATACTTCCTGACAACGGGCGCGGACGTGCAGAGAGTCGCATAATCTCCCTCTGTCACGCCTTTCAGTTCAGGATGCGCCTTGAAGAACGAGAGGGGCATGGAGCGCGGCTCATTGAGATAGAGAAAGATGCGTATGCCGTGTCTCTTTGCGCGAGAGACCAACGCGCTCAGGCTCTTCAATCGCGCTTCGTAGCGGTCGCTAAGGCGAGGCTCCCAGGGGTAGGGCGCAAGTTTATACAGAACCGCCTGTAGCCATACGCCCGTCACGCCAACCTGCGCCATTTTCGCCAGATAGTTGTCGGGATAGGGGTCTGCCTGTCTGTCCAGAAGCGGATCGCCGTAGAGCGCAAAATAGGAGTAGCAGTAGCGAAGCGCGTCCGGTTTTTGCAACGGCGCAGGTTGCAACTTCGTCGGCTTGCTCAGGTCTTTCACAAACTGAAAGAGCGGGGAGGCTGTTTTTGGCAGTCCATCGGGGAATGCCTGCGTAAGCGTTCGCGCTATCTCCTGTTCGCGCTGTCGCGTCGCAGGGGTGGAGGGCTGAAAGCGTATCGGCTCACACTTAGGCTTGAGGCTACCCAGTTTGATATAGAGAAAATCGTCTTCGCGCAGGCTGAACTCCATCCGCTCTGGCGACCATTGCAGAAGCGTGAGGAGTTGGTCGTAGGGCAAAAGATGCCAGTTGCGCCGAATTATCGTGAGGGCGGAGCGCTTCCACTGTTGCGCGGAGATGACGGGGGGCGCGGGAAGCCCCATAGCGCTTCCCAACTCTCTTACCTCTTCGGGGGTAGCGCCTACAGTCTGCGCGATACGCTCGGTAGGAACGAGAGTCCAGTTGCGCCACACGAAGGCGTGTAGCCTATCGGGAAAGTGCGGTAGGGCGACGGGCGCGGGCGCGGAGCCGACAGGCAGGTCGGAGGTCATCATTACGGTCATAATTCCAAGTAACGCGAGTAGCATAGTTTTCTCTCTGTTCGCTGTTTGATAGGGCGAGTCGCTACGTCAACTCTTCCGAGCGCGATTGAGTAGAACCGCCGCAAAAATAAGCAAGCCCCGTAGAATATACTGTCGGTAACTCGGTACATCCAGCAGGGTCATACCGTTTGTGAGAACGCCCGTAAAGAGAATCCCAACCACCGTCCCCCAGATAGTCCCCGCCCCCCCTGAAAGGCTTGTTCCCCCGATGATGACGGCGGCGATAACGTCTAGTTCCCAGCCCTGCGCCGCGTCTGGCGTACCCGAATTGATTCGAGAGGCGAGCATAATACCGCTTAGAGCCGCCAACGCGCCTGTCAATGCGAGCGCCTGAATCTTCACGCTATCTACTTTGATTCCACTCAGCCTAGCGGCTTCCGGGTTGCCGCCAACCGCATAGACCGCCCTCCCAAACGTGGAGTAGCGCATTGCGATATGAAAACAGGCGAATGTTGTAATCAGTATAATCGTGGGGAACGGAATGCCCGCGATGTAGCCGCTTCCCAGAAACGCGAACCAGTCGGGAAACGAGGTGATGGAGAAACCGCCCGTCAGCTCTAACGCCGCGCCCTTTAGCCCGGTGAGGAGCGCGAGAGTGGTGATAAATGAGGGGACGAGGTAGCGATTTCGCATCAGCCCGATGAACGCGCCCTGCGCGTATCCCAGAGCCAGAGTCAAGGGGATACCGATGGGGATAGGCAGTCCGCGCTGTGTCATCCATGCAATCAAGCACCCTGCGAAGGAGACGCTCGCCCCCACGCTCAGGTCAATCTCGCCAACGATGATAACCAGCGTCATACCGCACGCTATCACGCCCTGCATAGAGATAGAGCGTAGAATCGTCAGTAGATTCTGAGTGGTGAGGAAGTTCGGAGCCTTGATAGCCAGTGTGACGCATAAGGCGACCAGAATATACTCCATACGAATTCGCGCTAGAACTCTCCTCAAATGTCTGTCCTCTCTTTACGAACCTTGCGGGGAGCGGTTTCGCCCCTTACGGTGGCGACTACTTCGCCAGTCCGCGCAGGTAGTCCTGATACTTCTTCACCGCGTCCGGCTGTCGGCGGCTGAAAAGCATACCGGGTAGGAGCGTTCTCTTCTCCACCTTCTCGCCTTTCAGCGCCTTCACAGCGGCATCAATGGACTGTACGCCGATGTCGAAGGGTTTTTGTCCCGTGACCGCCTGTAGGATACTGTCTTCGGAGAGGAGAAAACCTGCCATCTGGTCGCTGATGTCGGTTCCAAACACGACCACCTTATGCGCTTTGCCCGCATTCTTCACCGCAGTCACCGCGCCGACTGTTCCGCCCTCATTCGCCCCCCAGATAAGGTCTACGTCGGGGTGCGCGGTAAGAATACTCTCCACCACGCCCACCGCTTTCTCCGCCATCCAAGCGTCTTGTCGCGCCACAACGGTAACGCCGGGCAGTCTCTTGACGACATCCTCAAAGCCCTTAGTACGCTCCCCTGCGGCTTCTGGCAGTAGCGAGATGTAGCTGATAATCGCGATTTTGGCTTTGCCGCCCATCTTCTCCTGAATATACTGCGCCGCCTCTTCGCCTGTCAGTTTGCCCAGAGATATCTGGTCGCTCTTTATGACGCTAACGGGAAAGTCTCCCTCTACAGAGTTATCAAACGTAACGATTTTTACGCCCGCGTCGCTCGCCTTTTTCAGCCCTGCCGCGGAGGATTTTGTGTTGTAGGGCGCAATAACGATAGCGTCTACCTTTTGCGAGACGTAGGTATCGAGAAGCGAAATCTCCTTATCGAGGGAGCCTGCGCTATTGCCAAGCAGAAGGTCAACGCCACTCTTCTCTGCGCCGTCCTTCATTCCGAGTTCGTTAATCTTGAAAAACTGGTCGTTCTGGAAGCCAATACCGGCAATTTTGAACTTGCCTTTTGTGGCGGAGGGTGTCGTATCGGAAGTCGATTTTTTGGCGGCATCGCCACCCTGCTTGTCCATAGAACAGCCAAAAAGAGTCGCTCCTGCCAAAAAGACGGCGGTTAGAGAGCATTTTTTTCGAGTTGTAAGGGCGAAAACAGACATTTAAGTCCCCATTTCTTCAAGAGTAGGCGCGCCTTTTCGGGCGTTGAGTTTGTTATAGCGATTCGCTACTTTGTCCAGTCCATGCGGTTAATGGAGCGTTGGAGGTCTCGCAACCACGCCTCCGCCGCAATCGGCAAGGGGAGGGCGGGCTTAGGGTTCGGGCGAATGGCGGCGGCGATTTGCGCGGCTTGCGCTCGGTTCAGTGTGCAGGGCAGGTCGGGAAGCCGTCCGGTTGGCGGCATCTGCTGACTCCAATAACTGTTGTTTTCCAGCCAGAGGAGCGCGTCGGTCAGTTTGTCAACATCCTCTCTCTGCGCGATAAGGCGGGCGAAGTCATGTAAAATGTCCTGCGGCTTGCGATTCGGGTTCTCGGTCAGCCGCCCAAAAGCGTAGGCGTTGGAAACCTGTAGGAGCGGCAGGTAGAGGTTTCCGATAACAGAGTCTACTCCGACTCGCTGTAGCGACTGTAGTAGGGCGGCGATGTAGCGAACTTCTGAGTGAACGATACCCCACGATTTCGGGCGAAAAGCGTCGTCGTCCATCACGAAATGGGGCCAAGCCAACATAGCGCGTTTCGCCTCATGCACCTGATGGACATCCGCCTCAACGGGGAAGAGAGGAGTTTTATCGCGTCCGCCGTACTCTGTAAACGCCAAAGGGCGGTAGTGGTGGTGGCAAGGGAGCGCGACCCCCACGTTTTTAGGCAGTGTTGGCAGAGCGGCGATGACCTCTCGCGTACCGCTGATTTCACGGTCGAACACCCCTTTCCAACCGTCGCTCATGGGGTTTTTGCGCCAGAAGGAGATACACCATGTGTCGGCGTAGAGGGTGGCTTTCGGATTGAGCGTCGCTAGTCTCTCCGCGAGAACGCGCACAT
This sequence comes from uncultured Chthonomonas sp., assembly GCA_903821495.1. GTDB lineage: Bacteria > Armatimonadota > Chthonomonadetes > Chthonomonadales > Chthonomonadaceae > CAIJLM01. Next base: position 8,313 of record CAIJLM010000258.1, read on the forward strand.
AGCGCAGAAACTCCGGCACGCCGCACTTTCCGCACTCGCACCCGCCCCAGTCCGCCGCGAACTCCTCAAAGAAGTCGGCTTCCCTATAGGTCTCCATGTAGAAGAGAGGGTTCGTCAGGGTCTTCTCGAAGTTTCCAGGTTCGCTAGGGCAGAGGGTTATAGCGCGGTTCTTCAACTGATGAGAAGGCTCTTCGCCGGACGGCACAGTAGAGAGAACGGTATTGGTGAGGAGGTAGCCGAACTTCATGCCGAGCGAGTGGACGAAATCGAGAATTTTCAGACGGTCGGCTATCTTACGCCGCTCCATATCGGTTGAGGGAATACGGTTGAACTCAAGCATGGTCGCGAACTCCACTGCGTTCACCCCGCAGGCGTGTAGCCAGCGTATCTGGCGTTTCCACGCCTCGAAATCCCAGTGGAGAGGAGCGTGCGAATGCGGTTCAAAGTCGAATCCGTCGTGAAAATATACGCCCCGCGTCTGAAAGGGCGAACGCGGTTTCGGCTCTTTAGGGCTTGCTTCCGTCGAATTGGCGGTAGTCGCCATAGCGGCGGTTCCTCCTGTCAGCGTTGTCAGGAACTGTCGGCGGTTCATGTTATTGACCATTTCACGTGAGTAGAGTGTTGCGCTTCCATCGTAACTGCGCGACGACATATTTCGCTACCTTTCTACGGGCGTTTTCTGAAATCCTGCATTCAACCTCATAATTACTAAAAAGAGGAGTCTTAGGGAGCGTTGTGGAATCACTCTATTGGGTCGCTGAATACGCACTTTTGTAATTTGGAGGCGGGAGCGGATTCTCGCTCACATCTTCGTCAAAGAGTAGACCACAGTGACAGTCGCTATAAACCTTAGCCCCGAACAGGAAGCCGAGTTGAAGACGCTCGCAAAGTCAAAAGAAGACGTTTCGCTTTTACAGGCATTGGCGAAGGCGGAAGCGTTTCGCGCATGGGCGGAAAGTCATACGCAAGACAAGTCTCTATTGTCTGACGAGGCGGTAAGTCGAGAGAGTATCTATGGTGAACGGGGATAACGCCCTGCTCAGGAGCGCGCCCCTCCGGCTTTCAGCGATTCAGCGAAATAACAGTAGTATCAACTAATCAAGGAGTAATTAGTGAAATATCGCGCATTAGGGAGGACTGGCATACAGGTCTCCGAACTCAGTTTTGGAGGCTCGTCGCTCGGCGGCGCGTTTGGCGAAGTGACGCAAGCCGCCGCGGATGAAGCGGTGGGCATGGCGCTAGATGCAGGTATCAACCTCTTCGACACCTCGCCCCACTACGGCGTAACCAGAGCCGAAACCGCGCTTGGAACCGCCCTCCGCAATCGCCCTCGCGACTCCTACTACCTCTCCACTAAGTGCGGGCAGTACGGACCCGGAAACTTCGACTTCTCGCCAGAGCGGGTGACGCGCAGTGTAGAGGAGAGTCTGCAACGCCTCCGCACCGACCACGTCGACCTTCTTTTTTGTCACGATATTGAGTTTGTAGACATCCAGCCCATCATTAACGAAACCCTCCCCGCCCTCTTCAAACTCAAAGAGCAGGGTAAAGCGCGTTTTGTAGGCGTATCCGGCTTTCCGCTCAAGATATTCCCAACGGTATTAGACCAGATAGATCTCGATGTGATTCTCGCCTACTGCCACTACACTCTGCAAAACCAACGCCTCACCGCGCTCCTGCCGTACTTGCGCGAAAAGGGTGTCGGCGTTATCAACGCCGCCCCGCTCGGTATGCGCCTCCTCTCGAATAAGCCGCTTCCCGACTGGCATCCCGCCCAGCCCGAAATCCGCGAAGCCATGACGCAAGCCCGCCTCTTTTGTGAAAGCAAGGGCGTAGACATCGCGCAACTCGCCCTAGAGTTCGCGCTAGTAACAGGGCAGGCGGACACCACGCTACTCGGAATTGCGACACCGGACGAAGTTGAGCGGAACCTTCGCTACTTGTCGTCGTCCATCTCAACGGAGATACGCGCCGAAGTCCTGCAAATACTGGAACCCGTCCGCGACATGGTATGGCGTAGCGGAAAGGCGGAGAATAACTAGCATGACCGAAACCGTTCTTCAGTTTGGTAGCGGGCGCTTCCTGCGCGGTTTCGCCGACCTGTTCATACACCATGCGAATCAGACAGAGAAGCCTGTTGGCGGTATTGTCGTCGTGCAGTCCACCGTGAACTCGCGCGGCGACTGGCTGAACGCGCAGAACGGACGCTACAACGTTCTCGTACAGGGCGTTGAGAACGGACAGACCGTAGATAGAGTGGAGGAGTCGGCGAGTATACAACGCGCCCTTATCGCTCAGACCGACTGGCAAGAGGTCATGAAAGTCGCCGCCTCTCCCGACATCAAGGTTATTCTCTCCAACACCACCGAAGCGGGCTTCGCCCTAGACGCTTCCGACACGTTGCAGAGTAGCCCGCCGCAGGCGTTTCCCGCGAAGTTGTTGGCGGTTCTGCACACGCGCTTCGAGGCGAGACAGCCGGGCGTGACGATACTCCCTTGCGAACTGCTAGAGGACAACGCGGACAGGTTGCGCGATATTCTTGTCGGGCTGGCGGAGACGTGGGAACTCTCGACAGAGTTTATCACGTGGCTAACAAAGGTGTGCAGATGGCGCAATAGCCTCGTAGATAGGATAGTCGTAGACGCAAACCCAACGCACCCGCTCGCCGAAAACGACAAGCTACTTATCTCCGCCGAACCGTTCGCGCTCTGGGTTATCGAGCAGGAGGAGGGGGAGGACAGATGGCTAGAGCATCCCGCGCTCGTCTACACGCCCGATGTCACTCCCTACTTCCTACGAAAAGTGCGTATCCTCAACGGGGCGCACACTGCAATGGCTCCCCGCGCTCTCGCGAAGGGATACGAGACCGTCAAGGAAGCGATGATGGATTCGGAGATTCGCGAATGGCTAGAGGGACTGCTTTTTGAGGAGATTGTCCCGACAATGGAGGGGCGCGTAGACGAGCCGGAAGCCTTCGCCTACTCCGTATTAGAGCGGTTCGCAAACCCCTTCCTTGAACACAAAATCACTAACATACTGCTCTACCATGAGCAGAAACAACAGACCCGCCTTGCGCCCACCCGTGAGGAGTTCATCGCTCGATTCGGCACAGCTCCCCGCCGTCTCAGCGATGCGCTCAGATTGAGTTCGTAGTCTTTTGAGGGCGCGCGGCAAGGAGAAACCTAATGAAACGCCTCGCCCTTACTTTTGCGCTACTCGGAATCGCTCTTACCCCCACCCTCGCCGACGAATGGTCACAGTGGCGCGGAGCCAACCGCGACGGGGTCGCTGTTGACGCAAAACTCCCTGCAATCCTTCCCGCAAAACTCCCTGAACCGCTCTGGAAAGCCTACGTTGGCGAAGGCTACTCCTCCCCTGTCATCACAAAGGGCAAAGTTTTCATTATGGGCAACGAGGGAAACAAGGTGGAGACCTGCCTCGGTTTCGATGCGAACACAGGCAAACCGCTCTGGCGACAGGCGCACTCCTGCGCGTTCGAGCCGCCTGACGCAAGGGCGGGCAAGGGCCCCAACTCCACGCCTACTGTGGATAGAGACAGAGTCTATATGCTCGGCTTGGGCGGCTACTTCAGTTGTATCGAAATCAAGACGGGTAATATCCTCTGGAGCCACGACTTCAATAGCGAGTTTTGGGGCGTAGAGCGCGGCGCAGACGGCGAAGACAAGTGGTTTCCAGTCTGCGGGGCTTCCGCCTCTCCGCTGGTAGACGGCAATAACGTTATTCTGCCCGTAGGCGGGAAAAAAGCGGGTTGTATCGTCGCCTTTGACCGCCGAACAGGTAAAATTGTCTGGAAGGCGCTGGAGGAGCGTAGCAGCTACGCCTCCCCGCTCTTCGCGAACCTTGCCGGACAGCGGCAACTGGTCGGATTTACAGGGCTACGCATGGTAGGGCTGAACGATAGCGACCACAAAATGCTCTGGGAACACCCGCTCGCCGCCTTCATGGAGCAGACCATCGTCTCCCCTGTCATCTGGAAAGACAATGTGCTTATCGGATGCGACGCGAAGCCTATCGTCTGCCTGAACCTCTCCAAAGAGGACGACAAAATCAAAACGAAGGTGGCATGGCAAAACGCAGACCTTAGCGCCTACATGGTGACACCTATCGCGGTGAAAGACCACCTTTTCGGCATGGATCAGCGCTCTGGGCGACTCGTCTGCGTAGACCTCGCGACGGGTAAGACGAAGTGGACTTCCACGAAGCTTATCGGGGGGCTTGGCTATGTCTCGCTTGTAGTGGCGAGTAACCGCATCTTCGCGCTGACCACCTCTGGCGAACTGAACGTCTTTGAAGTGAACACAGAGAAGTGTGTACCGCTCGTGACATGGAAGCCGGCAGGTGAAGGCTTCAACTGGGCGCACCTCACCATTACAGGCAGTCGCCTCTATGTGAAGGACAAAACCAACCTCTACTGCTATGAGTTGGGCAAGTAGAGAGGCGCTATTCGGCGAGGATTCGATTTGAGCGATGATAGTCAGGAACACTATACCAAAATGCCTCTCATTTCTCAAATCGAATCCGACCAACAACACGTTATACGCCAAATATGCCGATTGACGAGGTTGCCTACACGATGGAACGGGAATATCGTCTTTACCAATGAGTTGAACCCGGATGGGTCTCCTCGCTACTTCGGAGGAAAAAACTGGGATTGTAAGATAACCCTTCACACGTCGATTTTGGACACGATACGCCGATATTCTACAGGGATACACGAAGGGTTCCATAGCGTTAGCGTAGGGTTGGATGAGCGCGCTTATAGTCAATATAAGGGTATTGAAGAGGCGGTTGTGGAGCAATGCACTCGTCTATTTCGTACAGAGATATTGGAAGGTCTCCATTTGACGGAACCCTTGGAGAAGCGTTTCTCGTACAATCACTACATTGAGAACATGGAGAGTCTGCGCGTTCGGACAGGTAAGGAGAGTAAAGATTTCTATCTCAGCCTGCTCAGGATTCCATTGGCGCAACGGGAACGGGTTGTGGTAAAATGGATTGAGAAGACCTATCCAGATACACAAGCGCTTTTTCTTGATAGCCAAGTAGAGGAAGCCTTGCGACATTTGAAGGGAGTGTTCTAATGACCCTTGAACAAGTTATCGAAAAGATGATGAGAGCGAAGACCCTAGCGGAGTGTAGCGAGGCTTGGGAGGCGCGTAAGGCTTACTACGCCAAGAACGAAGAGGAGGTTGATATTCTCGCCGGCTATGGCGAAACGCTGTTTATGCTACAGGGCGCGTTGGAGAGGCTAGAGCGGGAAGACCTCCTTATTAAGGCTTCCTGAAATTGCAACTCCAGAGAGGTTGAGCGATGTTATGAACCTTGACGCTACCGCTAACAACATACAACTTCTAGGGCATACCGACATCGAGGCGCGGCATGAAGCGGCGGAGGCTCTCGCGAAGATGGGCGCGTCCGCTGTTCCGCTTCTGCTAGAGACGCTTGGCTCTCCGAATAGGTTGGCGCGACGTAGCGCGATAAAGGCGTTGGTGAAGATAGGGAGAGATAGCCCGAAGTATCCCGTGATACAGGCTCTAACGCAAGAGTGCGAAGGCGCGTATTCTGTGATAGCGAGCATTTGGAACGCCGAGCTAAGTTCGCCTGAAAAGATACTAGCGCACTCCTCTCTTTCTACCGGAGTGAAATACGCGCTCCTGCAAGGGCTACCCGACGGCTACCGAAAGAGATGGTTGGGCGTAGTAAGCGTGGAGAAGTACTGCGAAGAGTTGTCTAAGAAGGTGGGGATTTCGGAAGCGGTTCGGGAGGGGGCGCGGCAGGTATGGGAAGAGGGCGGCACTCTGTTACGCGGTAGTCGCGCCCCTGAAAACGCTAATGAGCTTCTGCGTCCCGCGTACAACATCCCTACCGACGACCCCCAGATGCTCCTCCGCGCCACGGTTCAGGGGGAACCGTCGGCGGACGCTAGCAGGGCGAGAGAGTCCGCGCCTAGAAATATGGCACTTCCCGTTACTCAGTCCGCTTCCGTGAAGTACACGCTGAACCCTAAAGACGGTTCGGAGATGTGTTACATACCGGGCGGTTTGTACAAGTTAGGGCGGGTTGGCGAGAGCGATAATTCGCCTCACGAAGTCGCTCTATTCGGTTTTCATATCACCAAGAACGTAGTGACGGTAGGTCAGTATGACGTGTATTGCAAGGCGGAGGGCAAGAGTATGCCTGACGCGCCCAATTTCAACAAGGGTTGGAGTCATAAAGACCATCCTATCGTGCTAGTGACATGGCATGAGGCGCGGGCTTATGCAAAGTGGGCGGGCGGCGATTTGCCGAGTGAAGCGGAGTGGGAGGTAGCGTCTCGAGGGGGCTTGGTGGGCAAGGAGTACCCCTGGGGAGATAAGTGGGACGCAAGCAAGTGCGCGAACTCAACGAACAGCAAAGGCGGAACGGTAGCGGTGGGGAGTTTCCCTGAGAATGGTTACGGGTTGCACGATATGGCGGGTAACGTATGGGAGTGGTGTCTGGACGCTTATGACGCGAACTACTGGAATGGAACATTGGAACTGCAATCTTCAAACTTACCTACCAACAACAGTGATGTGCGTGTCCTGCGCGGCGGTTCCTGGCTCCATGCCACTCCAGACGGCTTCCGTTGCGCCAGCCGAGGCGGGGGCGATCCAGTCGTCAGGCACCTCTTCAGGGGGTTCCGTGTCGTCTTTCGAGGACTCCTGTAACCCTTTTTGCTTTGTCCCTTTTACCCTTTTCAAATGTTGCGCCGAAGGCGCAAGAGTCAAAATTTTTTGTTCCTCTCCAAAAAGTCGGGATGGGTTTATGCGGCAAAAAGTTGTCTCCATTGCCCGTTGAGTTCTGCGACTTTGAGCGTGGCGAGTGTTTGACTGCCTTTTTTCGACCAACTCATGCCTTTCTTCTTTTGTCGCATCCC
>CAIJLM010000259.1 GCA_903821495.1 uncultured Chthonomonas sp.
AACACACCAGCATACCTACCTTCTATAGCGTCAGATATGCTTGTACTACCCTTATGTGTAGGAAGGAGGTTTGAGAATCCAATCGCGAGCCTGTTTGATGTCGGAAACACCGCACTCCGCCGCCTTAACAAGATTAAAAACCTCTCTGGCAGTCACATAGTGTAAACGATAACGCTCTCCATCATTGTAGCGGTGTTCGATATCTTGAAAGAGCGCCTCAAGATCATATCCAAGCAAGATGTTGCGGTTCCTATCCTCCGCTCCATGACAATGGAGTTTAATAAAAACCCAGTTAGGGCGTTCTTGAATATGCACTCCCGCCTCTACCCATCTATCGAGTCGCTCCGGAGTATAGCGTTGAGAAAATGCAATGTCGCAATCGTCCATCGCGACGCGCCATTTGCCACTCCTACGAGTCACATAGGGAACCAGAGGTCCCTGAATCATCAGAAGCCCCTCTCTATTGGTACAGGCTACGCAGGCATTCCGCCCTGTATTATAGGATTTAGGGCGCTTTGGGTCGTCGATAGCATAGTAGATGCTGTTCAACTTGCGGGGTTGCGCCAACTGCTTCCATGCAGGAAAGGTGAAATCGGCGTAACATCCCTCTTCCTGAAGTACGGTCAACTCATTGTTGACGCCGCAATAGTTTCGCCCGCTATCCTGCCTTGAGTTATCTAGCGCCCAGTTCCCATGAATAAATCCCCAGGCTACCTTGCCATCGGGCCAGCGGGTTAGCCCGCCATGTCGCTGGAAGGCGGTTTTGGCGTCTCGTAGCTTGTGCCTTAGAGTGGCGTCCGTATCGTCCTGGTGATGAAGATGTAGCTCAATTTCGCCAAACCCTGCGCGACACAGTTCAGCGACTCTATCCAACTCCCATGAGTCGTACTCATCCCAGGGATAAAAAAAACTATGTTTGGGAGGCATCCCCTCCGCGTCCCTGTGGCAGTTTGCAATTTGCGGATAGCGGTTCAGCCAGTCTTCCACACGTTCACGCGATTTCTCGCGTGCAGGGCGACCAACCTGTGGCTCATAGTGGTCTACAATGCACATAAATATATCTATCGGGTTGTCGTTACGCTCCTGCCACCTCATGTTTCTACCTCGCCATTCTGCGTTGCGTATTTTCAAACTCGTTGCACGCAACGCGACCCCGATATTAAAAAGCGTATTTGGGTTCATCCTTTTCCCTTATAAAACCAGCGAGAGATTATATTCAGCGACAGGGCGACGCTTTGTCGCGTATTTCGGGGTTAATTCCCAGAAGAAAAATCGCTTTATACTCAAATAAAACACACCCTTGCGTATTTAACGTGCGTTCGGGATAACATGAGATAAGCGCGGCATAATGACGCTCTTTTCACGAGGCTACTCGCCTCGGGAAAGACCTCGCCCCGCCTCTCCTTCGCAAGGAGAGGAGTCTTCCTAAGTAGCAAGACCCGTTTTGTAAGACATTTTGAGATAGCCCTTAACCCGAGGTCACGTTATTTAATTGCTTCTTCCGTCTATTATGTGCAGGGCTAGGCGGCGGCGTTGTTGAGTTGCACGGGAAAATGATATAGAGTACCTACTCACTATGTTTACCCGCATATTATCTGATTTAAGGCGAAAGGCGACTTGGTACGGGCTACCTACAGGGAGGAAGTCCCTACTTCGCATTCTTTTTAGCGATGGGACGGGAGTTCAAATCACGTATCGCGCCATGCAGTTTTGTCAAACTCATCACTTAAAAATAGTGGCTTTTCTGCTCTATCGTTTGAATATCCTGTTTGGTCACGCTGTAATAGGAAGAGGCGCCACCTTTTTTTGTAACGATTACTCCCAATGTCTTGACGAGGATACACAGGTCTAACCAGAGAGAGTGTTGAGCGACGTATATCAGGTCGAAGCGCAATTTGTCTCGAACATCGGTATGATAGCCGCCGTAGACCTGCGCCAACCCCGTAATGCCTGGGCGAACCTCGTGACGTTGGGCGTAGTTGGGAATCTGGCTATTAAATTGCTGTACAAAATAGGGGCGTTCGGGGCGTGGTCCCACAAGGCTCATCTCCCTACATAAGACATTCCACAGCTGCGGAATCTCGTCAATACGAAAAAGCCATAACCAGTAGCCCAACTTTGTCAAACGCGCATCCGTTTTACCAGTTGAGAGAATAGGTCCCGTCTTTCCCTCCGCATTGTGTACCATAGTCCGCAGTTTATGAACGTTAAATGTCTTGCCATAACGGCCAACTCGTTGTTGAGAAAACAGAACAGGACCTGGCGAAGTCAATTTTATGAGTACGCCTATCAGGATTAAGAGTGGCATGGAGCCTGCCAACAGAGCGGAGGCGACGAGTACGTCGAACGTTCGCTTAACAACCTGAGTTATCTTCGTAGATGCCCGCGCCAACTGCACCGTCGCGATATCCCCAAAGCTCTCTATTCTATCTAGCCGAAGTAAAGCGTCTAAACTTGAGGGAACTATCCTCAGATTAACTCCAGGATACCCTTTCTCCAGACGTTCCGCCAGATGTTGTTGCCATGTGGGGGCGTAAGTCACTATCACTTCGTCTATAGAGTGGTCATGGACAATTTGAAGCGTATCGTGACGGCTTCCTAGTATCGTCCATGGAGAAGGAACCTTTTGCTCATATTGATCATCTACAAAACCGACTACGTGGTAACGCGCATCCAGGGCTAAACCTGCCGCAAGCTGTTGGGCGACTTTACCTGCGCCAATAATCAGAACACGCTTCACGCCATGTTGCTTGTTTATTGTCATTTCTTCTGTTCTCCTCTGTCTCGGTGTAGTGGCAAGTTCTGTTTTTTGCGTTACATTCACATTATCCGCGATCATCGTAAAACATCCATTAAATGCGTGTCATTGCCTGTGTTAGTAGGCACCCCTTCCGGATAGAACGGCGGGAACAGTCTTAACGAGTATCAGGACATCCATAAGCAGACTCTGGCTCTCAATATAGTGAACATCGAGTTGCACCTGCTTTGGGAAGGGAAGGTCGCCGCGTCCGCTAATTTGCCACAGGCAGGTTAAACCAGGCAATGCGTTGAGGCGTCGTCTATCTTCCGTAGTGTAGAGCGCAACCTCCTGTGTCACCGCGGGACGAGGTCCCACTAGAGACATATCGCCCTTTAGCACGCACCAGAACTGTGGCAGTTCGTCGATACTGAGTTTGCGGATGATTTTGCCAATCCATGTAATGCGCGGGTCGTTCTTCATCTTGAAAGTGCGGTTGTCGCTGTGCTGGTTCTGCGTCATGAGTTGCGCTTTTAACCTCTCTGCATTCACCACCATCGACCGGAACTTAGGGAATCGAAACTCCTTGCCATACAGCCCTACACGCGTTTGCCAAAAGAAGATAGAACCTCCGTCCGTCGCTTTAATACAAATGGCGACTACTTTAGTTTCCGGTAAATCAGAGTGCAATTTGGTCTATTTTCGCCTCTGTGTTCTTCTTATGTCTTCGGTGCGCGGTCACTCCGGTTAGCAAATGGGCGGTGACGCTGTTCTTTTTTCTGATTTGTCCTAGCGGTTCGGG
>CAIJLM010000260.1 GCA_903821495.1 uncultured Chthonomonas sp.
AAGGAGAGGAGTTCTTGTGGTTATGTAGATTCCCGCAACCCTCAACTCTTACCGAAAAAGCGGTGCGACAAGGAAATCTCTACTTCAAGGAGAGGGGGTTCCTTTGCCTGCATCGGGTGGCGGGGGAGGTGAACCGTTTCCGTTATTTTGTATGCTCAACGTGCCTGAAATTTGGAGATTGTTGTACCAGAAGGCTTCCACTGTACCTACCTGCTCATGAGTAGAGGTGAAGGTTCCATTCGCTTGGAACACGCTAAAATCGCCAATGAGAAGCAGGGAAGGAGTGAGTTGGAGCGAAATGCCCGAACTGTCCTGCGCCTGCGCGTTTATCTGCCCTGTCAGGCTTGTGAAGACGTTTGAGGTGGGCGATAGCACAATAGAGCTTACGGAAGAGAGGTTGACGGAGGCGGGCGCAAGCGTGACAATCAGGTTTGCCTTGTTACCCTTATCCAGTTTGAAGAGTACCTGCTGGGCGATGAAGGCGGTTGTTTTTGGGTCTACAGCGACGCGAATACTGGTTGGCGCGGTGTCTACAGGAATATCTGAGAAGTTAAACCTGCCACTGCTATCCGTTGTCGCCGTAAGCGTCAAGCCTAGGGGGGCGTTGGCGCTATTGACGCTGTTTGTGCTTACGCTGACGTAGACGAGCGCATTGGCGAGCGGCTGGTTGGGCGCAGTCGCGCTCACTGCCTGCCCGATGATTACCGCTCTGCCAATGGGAACCCCGCCGCCCGTGAAGCCGTTGCCGATTCCGCACCCAGATAGCAGAGCGAGGATAACGCCAAGCAGGAGAGACAGTTTAAGGCGCAGCAGGTATTGAGTTATAAGGAGACGGTTCTGCATAGAGAGTTTTCTACGTGCGCGCCTTTAGTTATGAAGGGCGGCTTGAAGAGGAAGCCACCCAGACTGTTCGGCAAAGGAGGTCGCCTCCTCCGCTCGCCCTGTCGTTTTCAGAAGGTCTATCAGGTGAACGTATACCGTGAGACAGTCTGCGTTTTCAAGCAGAGTGTCGGGGATATTCGCCTCCCGAAGTTCGTTTCTCAGTCGCTCTAGCGAATCCAACGACGAGCGCAGGTGTTCTTCGACAGTAGGCGCATCGCTTCCGGATATTCGCGCGAAAAGGTCTTCGCTTCTCCAGATTATCTCCTCCAAGCCCATCCCTTGCGCCATGCTCAACGCTTTTGTCGCCTCCTCCTGCGCGTTCGGGGCGTTCGCTTCGCGTAACCACGCCTCCGCCATCCAGTAGCGAGCGGCGGCTTCCAGATGTCGCGCTCCAAGCCGCTCCGCAAGAGTAAGAGAGCGGGAAGCCGAATCGCGCAACTCCATAAGGTCGCTGTTCTGCGTGGCGAGACGGGCGAGCCGCAAGCGACACTCTACCTCTCCGCGTTCGTAACGAAGAGCCACCGTTACGGCGAGGGCTTGATTCGCATGATAACGGGCTTCGCTTTCGCGGTTCGTCATAGCGATATAGCCGTCCGCAAGAGCGAGTTGCGCGTAGAGTTCGGCTCTGCGGTCTCCTCGCGAGAGCGCCATAGCGAGCGCGTCCCTGCCGTGTGTGATGGCGTTCTCGAAATCTCCCGCTCCAGCGAGCAGTATGCCGAGCCAAGCCCGGGTGATGGTTTCGCGCCCTGCGTCTCCCAAAAATCGGGCGAGTTGTAGGGTGTTCGTGAGTCCGCGATGGGCGGAGCGCCACTTGCCCGTATAGAAGTCGCACCAACCCAAATCAAAGCGGGCTTCAAGATGCTGGTCGGCGTTCCCCATCGCCTCAGCGTCGGCGAGACGCTGCTCCGCAAGGGGACGCGCTCCCTGAAAATCGCCCTCATCCATATAGACGTTGCCGCGGTTCGTATTGACGTACAGCATAGCCGAAGCGACAGTCGCCGCGTCCACAGCGCCCGTAGTCGCTCCCTCTTCCAGAATCGCGGCGGCTTCGTCGAAACGCGCCATCGCTTTCGCATACTCGCCCTGCATCTCGTGGATAGAGCCGAGCGAGAGGGTTCCTTGCCAGCGTCCATTGAAGACGGTTCCACTTGCGATAAGGGAGAACTGCTCTCTCGCCTCCGAAATGCGCCCCATTGCAAGCAGGGCGTTGCCGAGGCTCTGACGCGCCCCCGCTTCACTTGCCGTGTCGTTCATCTCTTGCGCGTAGGCGATAGCGCGTTGGAGGGCTTCGGTGGCTCTGGGGAAGTCCGCCATACGTAGACGGGCGTTGCCGAGTCGCTTTTGGGCGCGGGCTTGAGTAGCCCTATCGCCGAGTTGTCCGGCTATGGAGAGAATACGTTCGCAGGTAGAGGCGAGGGAGCGATAGTCGGCGGGGCTTTCCTGCGCGTCGGCAAGCTCTTGCAAAAGGTGGAGACTCTCGGCGAGACGCTGGGCGCTCTCGTGTACAGCGGTTGCGGATTGAGTGGGGGAGGACGCGAGGCTATCCGTCTGAGGAGCCTCTTCGGAGTAGAAATAGACGAGCGAAACCCCGCACTCTTTCGCGATAAGCTGGAGCCTATCGGGCTGAGCGAGGGTGCTTCCTGAGAGATACTGATAGATGAGGGCGCGTGAACAGCCGATACGTTTCGCCAACTCCTCAATGGAGAGGTTCGCGTTATCTACCGCTTGCTGAATCCGTAGACCCTGTTCGCGTCTGCCCTGTCGGGTAGTGAAATCCATAGTTATAGCGCTCTATTCGAGATGCGCTAGCCAAGGGGGAGCGGGGGGTGGGGGACAATGCTGGCTTGCGAAATATTTTAACAAAACTATTATAACACGCTTTGCACAAAAACAAAAGCCCCTTTCACCTGCTTTTTTGCGGGAATTGCGGGATTCTTGTATAATGTCTCTACGTCTTCTCAATATGAAGAGAAGTCTCTGCATTGTTAAGCCTAAGAGCGGGAGCGAAAGATAGAGGTTTATGTCGAAACTACAACGTTATATCAAAGCGCTCAAGCATAGCGACTCCCGAACACGCTCGAATGCGGCGAGAGGTTTAGGCGAACTAGGCGATAAGAGCGCGGTACATGACCTTACCGAGGCGCTGAAGGATAGTAATGAAAGCGTCCGCATTCAGTCTGTCATCGCATTAGGGAAATTGGCGGATACGGGTAGCGTTTTCGCCCTTATTGAAGCCCTGCAAGACAGCGACTACTATGTGCGCGATAACGCCGCATGGTCGTTAGGCGTAATCGGAGATGCAAGCGCTCTCCCCGCTCTCGTGGATGCCCTCAAAGACGCAAACGGTGGAAACCTCAATAACGCTGTCTACGCGCTTATGAAACTAGGAGCGCCTGCAATACCCGCGCTAACGGAATCCATGAAGAGTGGCGACGTGTACTCGCAAGCGCGTTCCGCAAGCGCCCTGATTGGAATGGGCGAGGCGGGTGCGCCTTCACTCATCAAAACTCTCAATGAGGGGGATTTCTCGCAACGCAGTTACGCTACATCCGCGCTTATTGCAATGGGGAGTACCTCCACTCCCGCCCTACTGGAGGCGCTTAGGAGTGGAAGTCAGGATGTTCGCGCTAGCGCGGTGAGAGCGTTAGGAAGAATAGGAGACGTGAACACGCTTCCATTTCTGATAGAAGCGCTTACGGATAGCGATACCCCTGTTCGCTACTACTCCCTAGACGCTCTGGGCAGAATAGGCGATGTTCGAGCGATTCCCGCCATAACAGCGTGTCTCAAGGATACTAACTACTATGTGCGCTTTTATGCGCTCGATGCGCTGGTCAAGATGGGCGCGAATGCAGTTCCTGCACTACTAGAATCGCTCAAAGAGGAGAGCGGTTCTAGTCGCTCACGCACAATACGAGCGCTGGGGAGTATTGGCGATGCGGGCGCGGTTCCCGCTCTGCTGGAAGCTCTTGAAGATAGCGACCCTTATATACGTTTCCGCGCCGCCGAAGCGTTGAAAAATGTCGGAGACGCGCAGGTTCTACCGCTAAAGGTTATTTCGCACGCGCTCCTAAGTCCGCATCAAAAGATGACAACTCTTGAGGCGTTAGGTCGTGTTAGGCGGCAGGAAGAGTATGAGGGGAGTGTGGTCGCTCTACTCTATTCCCTCCCTGCCCTGCCCGCCTACTGCCGTAGCCTTATCAAGCAATCAGACGCGGATATCTCTGTGAAAGAGAGCGCTAGAGCCGTTCTGAACGAAATGAAAATTCGCTCGGAACTGCTACGCGCTTCGACTGAGGAGCCGTATGACGAACTTCTGCGCTCTGTCCGAGGTAGCCCCGCCTCAGACCCGCAAGAGAGGCTGCTTCGCGCTTCGGAAGAGCCGTCGAAGGCGGAAAAGCCCAAGTCCGCATGGCGACGCTTTTGGCGGAAGTAGCGCGGCTGAAAAATTCTCGACATTTTTTGAGAGTCCTTTATCAGAGGATTGCGCTCACACGATAGAGGCTTTAGTAGACATGAAAAAATCAAACGGCGTTACCCCGCGCCAAAATTCGTGCTATAATAGTTAAGGGTCATCGCCCTTAATGTTTGCCACTCTGTGAAAGGAGGAACACGGTAAGATGATATTAGTAATCTCGCCCGTCGACTCTAAAAAGAATAACGGCTCCTGTTCACCGAGAGGCTTTTTGACCCTCCTTTAAGTCCCCCTAAGTTTCGGTCAAAATAAGCGCTCTCTAACAACTAGGCTTCTCAGAACCCTTCCGCCAATGCACGGCGCGACTTCGGTCAAGGAACGGCTTGCTCAGACGCTCACTGGTGAACAGTGTACTCTGTGGAACTTCGTCTTGTCTTGTTTTCTGTAGGAGAAGCAACCTAAAATGCACTCGTTGTTGGAAAGGGCGCAAGTGGGCGAACCTCTTGCCCAATCTCTTTTAATTGACTCCCTAAAAACCCGAATAGAGAAAATGGCGGCGTACTTTGGGCGTCGCTGTGGCGTGGATTCAGATGACCTCGTTCAAGAGGCATGGATTGCCGTGCTAGAGATGTTGCCCCGCCTCGATATGAGCGTAGGCAACCCCGAACAGCACCTGCTCAAACGCGCTCGCTGGCGTATTTTGGATACCATACGGTTCCAACGTCGCCGTCAGCACCTCCCTTTGTCCGATTTGCAGTTGGAAAACACCATTCACATAGACCCTCAAAGCAATATAGACACTGCTCGCCTCCTAGAGGATTTGACGGTCATACAGCAAAAAATACTCCGCGCCCTTATGGAAGGCTATACATGGCGTGAAACGGCGGACATCGTGGGTTGCACCTCCGCGAATGTGGCTTACCACGTTCGGAGGATTCGGGAAGTCTATCAGAGGTTGGAATATGGAGACTAATCGCCTCCGCTCTGCGTCCTCAATCAAACTGAAATCCCCTTCTGGTCACTCCAGAGGGGATTTTTGATTCTGCGCTCTAATGTAAGAGTTCAGAGTTATGAGAGTAAAAACCGCGAAATACGCGAAACAGCTCCAAGCTTAGAACAACGCGCCAAACTTCCCAATCTCAAACCACAAGAACTCCTCTCCTTTGCGAAGGAGAGGTTGGGTGAGGTTATGT
>CAIJLM010000261.1 GCA_903821495.1 uncultured Chthonomonas sp.
GCTTCTCGCGTTCTGCGTCGTTACTGCGTCCACAATTCTATTAGGGCTACCCGCTGTCGCTCTGAGCCAACAAGCGAAAAAGAGTCCTGTTAAGGTGTTTATTCTCGCCGGGCAGTCGAACATGGAGGGGCAGGGAGTCGCAGACCTCGACGGGAAAGACTACAACGACGGCAAAGGCACGCTCAACTACCTACTGAGAGACCCCGTCAAAGCGCCGCGCTTCCGTCACCTAAAAGACGCTTCTGGGCAGTGGGCGGCGCGGCGGGACGTGTGGGCGCGCTACAAGCCCGAAGAGGGCGCAGTGAAATCGGGAAATCTCACGCTCGGCTTTACGGGTTATGAAGGAAAACACCACTTCGGGCCCGAACTACAGTTTGGTCACGTTATGGGAGATTTACTCGATAATCAGGTTCTGCTTATCAAGACGGCGTGGGGCGGCAAGAGCCTGTATGAAGATTTTCGTCCGCCGAGTTCCGGCGGCAAAACGGGCAAATACTATACCAAGATGCTGACGGATATACGCGAAGCCCTCGCGAACCTGAAACACGACTTTCCCGCCTACGATGGCGGTGGTTATGAACTTGCGGGGTTTGTATGGTATCAGGGTTGGAACGACGGAGTAGACCCTATTCACGCCATCCCTGAGTACGAACAGAACCTCGTCAACCTCATTAAAGACGTTCGCAAGGACTTGAACGCGCCCAAACTCCCCTTTGTTATCGGCGAACTGACGGGGGCGTGGGTGAAGGCGGAGGGCGGTTGGGCGGACTTGCGAAAAGCCCAATCTAACGCGGCGAAAAGAGGAGAGTTCGCGGGTTCCGTAAAGTTTGTGGAGACACATGACTTTGTACGCAAGCCCGAAGACTCGCCCTGCCCCGGACACGGACACCACGAGTTCGCGAACGCGGAGACCTACTTTCTGGTGGGCGATGCGCTCGGCGAAGGGATGAAGCGACTGCTACAGCCTAAGCCCGTAACACAAAACGCAGAGCCGCCAAAGCCGACAGCGCATACCAACCGTGATATTGAGGGCTGGACGGTTCGCGTGGATAGTCGCCTGTTTGAAGCGCCGAACGAAGCCCTGCGCGTTCGCGCATTGCGGTTCCTTGAGGCGAAACTGAGCGACATCAAGGCGGTGGTTCCTCCCGATAAGGTGAGCGGACTTCAAAAAGTGACTATCGTGATGGACTTGACGCACGGAAACCTACGCTCTATGCAGTATCACCCCGGCGCAGACTGGCTTGCAGAGAACGGCTACGCGGTAGACCTTGTGAAGTGCGTCCACATTCCTGTCGCCGCCGACCTGCCCACCCCGCGCAATATCAATGAACAGCCCTGGGTCATTCTGCACGAACTCGCGCACGCCTACCACGACCAGATTCTTACGTTTGAAGACCCGCGAATCCTCAAAATATACGAGAACTACAAAAAGAGCGGACATGGCGACGCTACTCTCCTCTACGATGGAAGGCGTGTAAAGCACTACGCGCTCACCGACCATAAGGAGTTTTTCGCAGAGATGACCGAAGCCTACTTCGGCGTGAACGACTTCTTTCCGTTTACAAGGGCGGAGCTGATGACCGCCGAACCAGAGATTTACGCCACGCTCAAAGCGATTTGGAACACGGACAGACCGTAGAGGCAGGGAGGTTTGCATGAGACGAATGCGACTAAACACCTTAGCGCTTTTAATGACGCTCGTTACGCTTGCGTTTATCGGGGCGCTGGCTCTCTCTGCGGCGATGCCCGATAGTAAGAAAAAGCCGCCCTCCTTTCCGCAGAGCCTCTTCGCGCAAGCCAAGCCCGAAGACTACGTTACCGACGACACCTGCGTCACCTGCCATAAATCGGCGCACGCCTCCGCCGGAAACTCGCCCCACGCCCTCTACGTGCAGAACCCCAAAAACCCCTTAGATAAGCGCGGGTGTCAGGCTTGCCACGGACCCGGAAACAACCACATTGACCACCTTCTGGAAGAGGATAAGCCCTTTGAACACGTGATAAGTTATACAAAGGCGAAGCCGGAGGAGATTAACGCCGCCTGCCTACGTTGTCATACGGATACCCTCACGATGGCGCACTGGCAAAAGACGAGTCACGCGCGCGCTAACATCGCCTGCACCGCCTGTCACCAACTCCACTGGTCAGACCGTACCGGAAAAGACCGCGCCAAAGAGCCTGCCGCCGAAGACAAAAAGACAGGGCGCGGGGTATCTCTGCGTGACACGCGCTCTCCGGTATTTCCTGCCGCCGCTGAACCCAAAGCCCTACTGAAAGCGGACGAACCCACCCTTTGCGGACAGTGCCACAAGCGCGAGGTCTCCGAGTTCAGAAAGAGTTTTCACCACCCCGTGCCGGAAGGGAAGATGGTCTGTAGCGACTGCCACGACACGCACCCCAACCGCGACAACCGCAAACGCCTTCAGACGGGCAAGCAGAACTGCATAACCTGTCATGGGAAGATGGCGGGGCCCTTCGTATTTGAACACGATCCTGTAAACAGCCTATCGAGCGAAGGATGTGTGCAGTGCCACCGCCCGCACGGCTCTCACAACCCCAAACTACTGGTCACTTTTTCGCGGGGGCTATGCAACCAGTGCCACTCCGACAAGGCGAACAACCACTATCCGGGCTTGAGCTGCTGGACGGCGGGTTGCCACTCTTCTTTGCATGGCTCGAACCATGAACGATTTTTCTTCGCGCCGTAAACGCTAAAGGGGGACAGAGTAGATGCACATCTTGCTAATGATAGGCTTACTGGGAACGCTGACGAGTGTGGAGGATGCCCCCGCGAAAACCTCGCCGCCTGCGAAAGAGGCGGAGATGGCTCCTCCGCCCGCTGTGTTCGCCGACTACGGCTGGGCGACGTGGGGACTGCTCGGTTCAGAGCGCAAGTTTCGACAGTACGCCACCGCGCCCAAGGGCGGCTTTTTGCGCGAACTACGCTACGCGCCCCTTATCTCGAACACCGATGCCTCCCTTACGCTCAAAAGCATTGGACAGCCGGACTATAGCGTGGAGGGGCGTATCGCTAGGGCGTATGGCGGAACGATATGGGAGGGTTCTCTCGCTCGTACAAGGTTCTTTGAACTCACCTCCGACGATGTAGACGAGAGCCAGAGGACAGTAGACAAATTCTCCTTCCGTCAATCCATCACGCCCGATTTCGCCGTCTCTATCAAGTATCGTAAAGACGAAGAGCGGCAGACTTTTGGAGAGGGGCGAGACCCTGAAAACCAGAATATCCGTTATGAAGAGGCGACGGCGGCGGGGCGAGTCGGCTCCGGCTTCCTCAACCTGACTCTCGCGAACTGGCTCTACGAAGATAACCTGCAAGCCTACCCGGACACGACAGCGCAGAGCCTCAACATTGGGTATCTCTGGGAGGTCAAGCCGACGATTAGCCTAGCGACTACGCTTTCGCGTATGTGGATACAACAGCCCGCCACGCCTAAAAGCAGAGTGGATGCGCTCGCCATTAACGGCGAAGTGGCGCTCTCTCCAATGACCGACCTTGAGTTGCAGTGGCGCTCTCGCTGGTTGGATATGCCCAACATTCAGAGCGCGTGGACGCGCCAACAGCGCATTGGTAGCGTGAAACTAGCGCATAAATGGAGAGGCTGGACAGGAGAAATCGGGCTAAAAACGCAGAAATCTGAGCGCATTCGAGGCGACCAGAGCGATACGGATGTTCTCTCATGGCAGACATGGGAGGGCAAACTATCGGGGCGCTTGAACCGCCATCTACGGATGTCGCTAAAGGCTTCCCAGCAGACTCTCGCTAGCCCGCCTGTTATGATAACGAGCGAACCCGCCTCGCTCTACTGGAATCAGCGCGACCTGCTTCAGTTGAAACTAGAGGGCGGCGGCGTAGATGCAAACGGCTATATGACCTATACCTATCGGCATTGGCGCAACGGAGAGCGTGACGTAAACTTGACGACGCACGAGATTACGATGGGCTACGACTGGCAGGTATCGTCTAAACTCAACCTCTTTTCCGAACTATCCTACGACCTATGGTCAGGCTCTACACCCTCAACCGACGACCCTACGTTCAGCCAGTTTCTGCCCGACAGTCGGCTCTTTGTGTTTGGCTTGAGTTGCAATCCAAACCCGCGTACCTTCCTCTCGCTAAGTTACACAGATGCCAGAGCCTTCAACCAAAACCCGTTGGCTCTCGCCTCCGGCGATACGCACGGGAGTTATGTCACTCTCACAGGCAGGTACAAGTTGCCCCATCAGTGCGAACTAGGCTTAACGCTTGCGCCTTGGCGCTATACCGATAGCGTGGTAAACACGCTCAACTTCAACGCGGCTCTTGTTCTCCTTACGGCTACAGCGCGATTTTAGACGCTCCTGTCGCGCTAGTCTCACGCGCTCCTCAGCCCCAAAACGCCCCCTTCCTGCTTACAATTTAGCGGAGAGGGGCGTTTTCGTCTTCAAAGCCCCCGCTCATAACGATTCTCCCACGTCGTCTGTGTCTCCCAAAACTCGTAACAACTCAGCCTCTTCTATCCCGTTTCAGGTTCAGGGGTGGACAGGTGGCTGGGTCAGCGTGTAAGCCTTGTAGTATGGATAAGGATGGGATAGTAAAGAGGGTTAGGTCGTATGACATTGTCGAAGTAGTT
Organism: uncultured Chthonomonas sp.; assembly: GCA_903821495.1. Classification (GTDB taxonomy): domain Bacteria; phylum Armatimonadota; class Chthonomonadetes; order Chthonomonadales; family Chthonomonadaceae; genus CAIJLM01. Next base: position 4,632 of record CAIJLM010000261.1, read on the forward strand.
ACCAAAACTCTCTAATTTACGATAGCGCCCATCGAAACCAGTTCGCGAATCAGGGGCTAAAACAGGCTTTTGGGAATATATTTTGATAATTAACTATATCAGGCTATAAATACCCTTATGTCCAGATGTAAATATATCCAGAAGTATCAAGATATACCGATACTCTTATTGACTTTTGAATCTCAATTGAGTATGCTTATAGTTGAAGGTGGAGAGATATCAATGGGACGAGCCTTTAGCGCACTTGCCAAACCTTCTCGCCCCGTCAGAAAATAGAAGCCAGAAGCGGAGGTTCTCTCCGTCAGGCATAAGGAGTAAGAAAGATGAAAGCGCTCAAAATCGGAATGGTTAGCGGAATGATGATTCTTGCTATATCCGCGTTCGCTCTTCCCGCCATGATGAAGGAGTTCCAAACTACCTACAAGTTAGGCAAAGACTCCAAACTCAAAAAGCTGGACTGTGTTGTGTGCCATACGGCGAAGGGCAAGACGAAACTCAACGTTTATGGCGAAGATGTTAAGAAGGCGATGGCGGACGCAAAATCCAAAACCCTGACCGCCGACATCCTGAAAAAAGTGGAAGACCTCGATTCGGACAAAGACGGCTCTAAGAACATTGACGAGATAAAAGCGGACACCGAGCCGGGCAACGCAAAGAGCAAGCCGGCGGAAAAATCCAAGTAGTTCATTTCTAGCCCTCGGCTTCTTTTACTCTTTCAGCGGTAAAACTGGAAGTAGAAGCAAGGAGATTGGCATGAGGCAAGTGCGACATAAAACCTTGGTTCTCCTGATTACGCTCTCCACGTTAGCGTTTATTGGCGTATTGGCGGCATCCTTCGCTATGCCGGAGACCAAGAAAAAACAACCCTCTTTCCCTCAAAGCCTTTTCGCTCAAGCGAAACCTGAGGACTATATTGGCGATGAGATGTGCGCTGAGTGTCATAAGTCGGCGCACGCCTCCGCTGGTAACTCCCCGCACGCCCTCTATGTTCAGAACCCCAAAAACCCCATAGATAAGCGCGGGTGTCAGGCTTGCCACGGACCGGGCGGTCTTCACATCGCTCACTTGAAAGAGGAAGACAAGCCTTTCGAGAACGTGATAAGCTACACCAAAGCGAAGCCGGAAGAGATTGCCGCCGCCTGTCTGCGCTGTCACAACGACACGCTGACAATGGCGCACTGGCAAAAGACGGGACACGCTCGCGCCAATATCGCCTGCACCGCCTGTCATCAACTCCACTGGGCGGACAGATTGGGGCGCGACCGAACCAAAGAGCCTAGCGAAGAGGACAAAGAGGCGGGGCGAGGAGCCTCCAAGCGTGGAGTGCGCTCTCCTCTCTTCCCTGCCGCCCCTGAGCCAAAAGCCCTACTGAAAGCGGATGAAGCGACGCTCTGCGGGCAGTGCCACAAGCGCGAGGTCTCTGAGTTCAGAAAGAATTTCCATCACCCCGTGCCGGAAGGGCGTATGGTCTGTAGCGACTGTCACGACACGCACCCCAACCGCGATAACCACAAGCGCTTCCATACAGCCAAGCAGAACTGCATAACCTGTCATGGAAAAGTGTCGGGCCCCTTCGTATTTGAGCATGACCCCGTCTCCAATCTATCGAGCGAAGGATGTATGGAGTGTCACCGTCCGCACGGCTCTCACAACCCCAAAATGCTAACGGTCTTCTCACGAGGGCTATGCAACCAGTGCCACACGGATAAAGCGAGTACGCACTATCCGGGACGCACCTGCTGGCAGGCGGGGTGTCATGTAGCCATACACGGCTCGAATCATGAACGCTTGATGTTCCGACCCTGAGCGTGTCTCTACAGGGAGGCGCAAATAGAGGAATACTCTCCGTTTGTAATTTTGGATAGGGGAACAGATGAGATGCACGCCTTACTAATAGTGTGGTTTATGGGAGCGTTGGCGGACGTAGGCTATTACCAAGATACGCCTGTGCAAACGCACCCATCCGCCACTAAAACGCCCGCCAAGCAAGACAAGCCCCACGCCAAAAAGGGGAAAGAAACCAAAAAGGCGGAGGCTCCTCCCGCTAAAACGGAGGGCGAAGCCGTTAAACCCGACGACGCAAGCAAAAGCGCGGACGAGGCGGATAGCAAAGAGGAGAAGGTTAAACCTACCACCCTCCTTACCGATTTCGGTTGGGCGGAGTGGGGGTTGGTAGGCTCGGAGCGTAAGTTTCGGCAGTACGCTACCCCTCCAACAGGGTGGTTTTTACGAGAACTGCGCTATGCGCCCGTCATGAACAGAGCCGATGCCTCTATGACGCTAAAGAGTATTGGGCAGCCGGACTTTAGCGCGGATGGGCGTGTCGCCCTCGCTTATGGCGGAACGATATGGGAGGGGTTAGTCACTCGTAACAAGTTCTTTGAACCCACTCCCGCCTTCATACAGGAGAGCCAAAGAGCGGTAGACCGGTTCACCATTCGCCAATCCATAACGCCCGACTTCGCAGTCTCCATTAAGTACCGCAAAGACGAGGAGAGGCAGTTTTTTGAGCCTCCGCGCAACCCTGAAAACCAGAACATTCGCTATGAAGATGTGATGGCGGCGGGGCGCTTAGGTAACGGCTTCCTCAACCTGACGCTGGCGAACTGGCGTTATGAAGATAACCTGCACTCGCTACCCGATGCAGTTGGCAAGAGCGTCAATGTCGGATACCTCTGGGAGGCGACCCCGAAGGTCAGCCTAGAGACCCAACTTTCGCGCCTATGGCTCCAACAGTCCGACGTGCCAGCGAGTAGAATGGACACTATCGCGGTCAATGGAGATGTCTCTCTCACCCCTATGACCGACGTTGAGATGCAGTGGCGTTCCCGTCATATTGATATGCCCAACACGCAGAGCGCATGGGTTCGCGAACAGCGAACCGGAAGCCTGAAAGTGGCGCATAGATGGAGAGGTTGGACAGGGCAAGTAGGGCTAAAAGTGTTAGAGGCGGAGCGAATTCGTGGTGACCAGAGCTACGTAGACGTTCCGCAGTGGCAAACATGGGAAGGCAAATTGACAGGACGCTTGAACCGCAACCTGCGAATGACGGCGCGAGGTTCAAGGCAAATCCTATCGAACCAACCTACCATGATAACGAACGACCCCTCCTCGCTGTACTGGAACCAACGAGACCTGCTACAGTTGAAGTTGGATGGAGGCGGTACGGAGGCGAATGGGTACATGACCTATTCGTATCGGCAGTGGCATAACGGAGGGCGGGGAGTAGATTTGACGACGCACGAGATGACGCTCGGAGGCGACTGGCAAGTACAGCCCGCGCTGAACGTCTACTCGGAACTCTCTTATAATCTGTGGTCTGGCTCTAGCCCCGCAACAGACTTTCCAACCTTCAACCTCTTTATGCCAAACAGTCGTATCTTTGTTCTTGGTATGAACTGGAATATAAACGAGAGAACTTTTCTCTCGTTCAGCTACTCCGATACCACGACAATGAACGAAAACCCCCTGTATCTGCCAAACGGCAATATACATGGGAGTTATGTTACCATCACCGGGCGCTATATTCTTCCCAATAGAGGTGAATTGGGGCTGGTCATCGCGCCTTGGTACTACAGTGACACCGTCACTAACGCACTCAACTACAACGCGGCTACCGTTCTCTTAACGGCTACTGCGAGATTTTAGACCACTAGGAAGAGAGGGTATTATTTTGCGACGAATAACCTGGTATCTCACCATCGGCGCATCTCTGATACTCCCCATAGTTCTGCTCTTGGTAGCAGGCTGTGGCGGCGGTGGGGGCCCTCTAAGTCAAGCCGAAACCGGCCCTGCTCCCTCCATATCAGCGGCGTTTCTCCAGCTTCTACCCGTAGCCCAAAGAGCGGCTACGACAGTTGGCGCAGATAAATGCGCCAACTCCGGTTGTCACTCAACCGCTTCTCATGCCAACTACACGGCTTCATGGCAAAAGACCCGCCACGCGCAAGTCAATGTGACCTGCGAATCGTGCCACGGTCCCGGAAGCGCCCACCTTGCGAACCCGACGAAGACCAATATCCTCAACGGAACCGACAGTACGCGCCCAGAGGTCTGCGGACAGTGCCATGGGCCCACCTACGACCAGTTTAAGAACTCCCGCCACGCAAGCGCGGTTCAAGACGTAGTAAACGAAGGGCAATCGAACCCGAAAACCTACGTCGCGACCTGCTTCCGTTGCCATAGCGCGGCTTTCCGAGCGGCGATGGTAGACGACCCGCTTGCAAACGGTAAAACGCCGGACGATGTTAATAACAACATCACGGCTCAAACCGTAGACCAACTACAGGCGTTTGTACCGGGTACAAAGGAATCGGCGACGTGCGTAACCTGCCACGACCCGCACCGCGCCACGACCAACTTGACCTCTACGGGAGAACAAGCCTACCTACGTCGCCCGACCTCTAATGACGACATAACGGACGTAACGGCGGCGACTCCTGTCAAGCAGTACACCGCCGCAAACCATATCTGCGGTAGTTGCCACAACGGGCGCGGAGTCAATCCTTCCGACGCGGCTCTGACCTCTGGAACGTCTCGTGCAAATATGCACTACGGACCTCAGTACAATATGCTGAATGGCAACGGCGGCGTGGAGGGAATAGGCACTCCTCCTTCCAGAACCAGCTCTCACGCAGAGGCTCCCGACCAGTGCGCCCACTGCCATATGCCCAATAAGAGGCACACCTTCACGGTAAGCCTTGATACCAGTTGCGCCCCTTGCCACACGCCGACAGATGCCGCCTCTCGCTCAGACGCGATAAAGAACGAGACCTTATCGGGCTTGCTCGGTCTTCGCACCCGTATGGAGAGATGGGCGAATGGAAAGTTTGCCGATAGCGACCTGTGGGACTACTCGTCCTATGTTTCCGCCGAAGGCAAGACCGCTCCTAACCAAAGCCTGATTCCTATTGAGCTGAAACGGGCGCGTCATAACTACTACTTCATCTTGAATGATAACAGTTATGGCATACACAACACGCCCTATATGCGCTACCTGTTGAATGTCGCAAACGCTCAACTGGACACGCTGGGCGTGAGCCGCGATGTGTCCGGCTCTCGCGCAGTCACCCCGCAACAGAGATTGACGCTTCTGAATGCGGATAGGTTGCGTTCGCGTAAAGCGGATGGCATACACGGGCATTAGTAACCACGTTTGACGGGAAAGAAGGGGAAGAGGACGGTTTCAAAGCCTGTTCTCTCCCCCCCCTTTCCCTCCTCACTGGGGTATGTAAAGCGCCTTTTGGTCAGGGGTTGAAAACCCCTGCCTCCATAAAGCAAGCGTCTTTCAGACGCAGGTATCCGACGACGGACAGCCTTTCGAGATAACAGTGAGCCTTTCCATCGAAACCGTTAATCCGTCTGAAAGACGGTTGTACTTCTTAGACGGGGGTTTTCAACCTCCGTCTAAAAGCCTTCCATATCTCATCACGCCTCATACAGTCCCCAATGAGCCTTCCCCTCTGCAAATAACGCGTCTACGCGGACTTTGCAGGAAGAGGGGGTAGAAGGAGTTCTCTCCATGCGAAAAACTGTCTGCATTGCGCTTATTTGCTTCGCTACCCTGCTTGGCGGTAGTCGCGCTAATGCGAAGCCAGAGTTTCTGGAAACCCTGACCAAAGCCTACTCCGCCAACAAAGAGGTATCTGAACGCTCTTGCGCCAACTGCCACGTCTCCGATTCCGACTACGCTATGAACTCCTACGGCAAACTCGTCGCTCATGAGCTAGTCGCGAGTAGTACAAAAGAGTTGACCCCGGAGGTTCTACATAAAATTGAGCCGCTAGATGCGGATGGCGATGGCGTTTCCAACATAGACGAGATTAAAGCGGGAACCAACCCCGCCGACCCTAAAAGCGGCGGAAAGCCCGGCGTGACCCCCGCTCCGCCGAGCGCCTCCGAAACCCCTGCGCCGCCGCGCAAAAAGTCGCTCATCCCAAAGAACGCTTTCCACCCGGCGATAGTTCACTTCCCGATAGCGCTCTTTATCACAGGGCTTTTCCTCGATTTTCTGGGGATGCGCCGCAAAGATAAGACCCTCCTGCTTGCAGGTTGGTACAACCTTGTTTTGGGCGCAATCAGTACGCTTGCGAGTATTGGTAGCGGGCTGTGGGCGATGTTCCGTATGCGCCTGCCCTTCGCGGGGCTCATCTTCCAACACCTCATCCTCGCGCTTATAGGCACGGTGATTATGTGGCTGATGGTGGCTTTGCGCGTACACCGGCACGAAAAAATAGACCTCAAACTACGAATTATCTACTACGTTCTCGCGGTTGCGGGGCTGGTATTGATTTCGTACTCCGCCCACTTGGGAGGAGCCTTCGTCTACGGAGAGTAGAGTCATTTAGAGTCTCCCTAAGCGAACGCCTGAAGCGAATATATCGCTTCAGGCGTTTGTTACTGTTGTAGGCGCGGGTAAGGAGGTACTCGATACCCCTCTGACGAATCTACACCTTGAAGGAAATCGCCCATTGCAACGTTCATCTCCCCCTATCTTAATGGCTTTACGCCTCGCCTTATGCAGTGCGACCTAACCCCCTAGCCCCCTTCCCGAAAGGGGAGGGGGAATAACTGCGGCTAAGAAGATAACGGAAGCGCTTGAACGCTAGGCTTTTGCCCTAAACCGAGTGGCTCAATTCCCAACTCATGGAGGTTTGACCTGTGCTGAAAACAGCCCTTCTTCACCCTGAAATTCTGCAAGCGTTGGCAGGAGCCGGACACGGTTCGCAAGTCCTTATCGCCGATGGCAACTACCCCGCCTCTACGGGAACCAACCCCGCCGCCAAGCGAGTCTACCTCAACCTTGCGCCAGGACTCATCAACGCGGTAGATGTTTTGAAGTACGTCGCGCAGGCGATTCCCATCGAATCCGCCCACGTTATGCAACCCGCCAATGGCGTAGACGCGCCCATTTTTACCGAGTTTAGCGCCCTTGTAGGCGGGGTGGAACTCCAAAAACTGGAGCGCTTCGCCTTCTATGCCGCCGCCTCTACCTCCGCAGTCTGCCTTGTAATTGCGACGGGAGAACAGCGAATCTATGCAAATATCCTCTTAACTATCGGCGTGGTTGCGCCGCCAAAGGAGTAGCCTCTAATGAGAGTCGAAGCGGTTGATTTTTTCTATCTCGCTATGCCGGAGATTACCGATGAGGTGGATGGCAGTCAGGACGCGCTCTTGGTTCGCGTTCGCGCTGGCGGATTTGAGGGGTGGGGGGAGTGCGAAGCCGCGCCCTTGCCCTGCATCGCCGCATGGTGTTGTCCTGTGTCGCATGGCGTGTGCAAGCCCGTAAAGTTCAGTGTAGAGGGCGCAACCCTCAACGACCCCGACGATATTCGGCGCATCAATGCGGAGGTGAGGAGGCTTGGTCTCGACCTACTACAGACCGACCACACCCTCTCTGGCGTGGATGTGGCGCTGTGGGATGTTTTGGCGCGTTCTAAAGGCGTTCCTGTTTACGAACTACTTGGCGACGGAAAGTCCTATCCCAAAACGCCCTACGCCTCCGTGCTGTTGCAGGACACCCCGCAAGCGACCTACGAAAAAGCGAAAGAGATACGGCGCAAAGGCTTTCGCGCCGCGAAGTTCGGTTGGGGACCTTGGGGCGCGAAAACTCTGCAAGACGACATTGAACAGGCGAAAGCGGCGCGTGAAGGGCTAGGGGAGGACGGCATTCTGTTGATTGACGCGGGAACGATTTGGAGAGACGACCCCGCTCCCGCTCTCGAACGCGCCGAGGCGTTGCGCCCCTATCGTCTGACGTGGTTGGAAGAGCCTTTCCGCTCGGAGGCGCTCGACGCTTACCGGACTGTCGCCGAAGCGCATCCTGAACTGAGCCTTGCGGGGGGCGAAGGCGCGAACAACTACTACATGGCGCACGATTTAGTGGCGAGGGGCGGCGTGAAGTATCTGCAAATTGATGCGGGGCGAATTGGGGGGATAACGACGGCTTATGAGTGCCGACTTTTGGCGGAGAGGGCGGGGATAACCTACGTCAACCACACCTTCACCTCCGCGCTCGCCCTGAGCGCCTCCCTGCAAGCGTTTGCGGGTGTGGAGCGTTTTCAGATAGCGGAGTACCCCACCGACCTCAAGCCGTTGGCGCAAGAACTGAGCAAGGACAAAATACTGCCGGATGCGGAGGGCTACATTCACGCGCCGAACGCGCCGGGTTTGGGCATTACGCCCGACCTGCAAGCCATGAAAAAGTACCTGTTGCCTGTGCGAATTGAGGTAGGCGGCAAGGTTCTTTACGAGACCCCTGAGATAGAATAAGGAGAGCCTGAGGCGTTACCCATTTTCTTCCTCGCTTGGCTTGAAAGCGACCTCCCTCGCCACAAGGTAGTTTGGTTTGTGGGAGGTCTTAAAGTTGATACGCCCTAAATACTCCCCCATAATGCCCAACACAAACATCTGCAACCCGCCAAAAAGAACAATCGCCCCCATCAGCGAAGCGTAACCGCTTACCGAGATACCGCCCACAAGTTTCAGCATCAGGATGGAGAGGAGCGTTATCAGCCCCGCAAGCGCAGAACCCAGACCTATCCACGTCGCCAACTTGAGCGGCAGTTCCGAAAACGTGACGAAGATGTTCAGCGTGAAAATCAGCAGTTTCCGCAGATTGTAGTTGCTCGTTCCCTGATAGCGCGTTCCGTGCGGAACCTTCACCGTGCTGTAACGGTTCGTCACCCATGAGAGGTAGCCATCTATAAACGGAAACGGCGAATCGAAGCGAGTAAGCGACTGCGCGATATGTCTGCGAATAATGCGAAACGCCGAGTAGTCGTAGTTCAGAGAGGGTATCGCGATACGAAATACCCGCTTCGCCATCTCCGAAGAGAGGTTTCGCCACTTCGCGTGAGACCTCTCTTCATACACCCCGTAAACAAGGTCGTAGCCCTCTTTCGCCTTCTCATAGAGGCTAGGAATCGCCTCTGGCGGATGCTCAAGGTCGTCGTCCATCGTCAGAATCCAGTCGCCTGTCGCGTGTTCGATGCCGCAGAGAGTCGCGGCGTGTTGCCCAAAGTTACGATTGAACTGATAGCCTTTTACGCACGGGTCTTCTTTTACGAGGCGCTCCACATAAGAAAAAGAGTCGTCGCCGCCGCAGTCGTCCACAAAAATTATCTCAAACCTATCCGTCAAACTCTCTAACACGGGGCGCAGACGTTTGTGCAGTTCGAGTAGGGTAGAGCCGCTACGGTAGACGGGTATAATGACGGAGAGGTGCGCATAGGCGGGGACGCGCTCTGCGGGAACGCCTATCGTCTCTTGAATTTGTCGCTCCACGATGCCACTCTCCTTTCCTAGACCACTCTCTTTTAGGAGAAAACCGCAGATTTGACGAGTCTACGAAGAGTTATTTTCGTTTTCGCTAGCTAGGTAGCGGCGTTCCAGTTCCAGCAAGTCGCGACTACGCGCCGCAAGACGGCGGGCGGGAATACCGAAATAGACGCTCCATGCTTCGGTGGATTTGGCGACCAGCGACATCGCCCCGATAGCGCACCCTTCGGCTATCACAACGCCCGGAAATATCACAGAGTTCGCGCCGATAATACTATGCCGCCCAATGACAATGGGCTTTTTGGTTTCGCGCTTGTATTGGGTTGGAACCGTCGGGTTTGTCAGGGTTCCGCCCGTATAGTCGTCGCTCTGTGTAAACACCTGACAGCCATACGCCAAACCTGAAAAATCCTCCATGGTAACGCCTTCCGTTCCTCCCGCCACATTGCAAAAGATGGCGATATGGACATTGCGCCCCAAGTAAATTTTACCGGAGAGAACGCAAAAATCGTCTATTCGAGAGTTGTCGCCAATCTCCATCTCTTCGGGTTGGTAGAGCGCCGCTTTGTCGCTGATTTTGACGTTTTGCCCAACCGCCTTAAACCCCATCGCCCCTAACTGTTCTAAGGTGAGATATGCCATTATGCACTCTCTTTCTAACCTGAAGTCTTCTTATCGTCGCGATACGTGCAGTAGCGTTTTGTACGCGCCATTTTCAGCGGCTACCGATAATCCCCTACCGCTCTAAGCCTCTCGCTATTTTGAACGCGCCACCACAATCAAGCCCAAACAGACCAGCGCAACGCCCATCCACCTCTGGAAAGAGACCTTGTCGCCAAAAAGCAGGCTTGAAAAAACGAGCGTAAGAACGATGCCTAGTCCCACAAAGGGATATGCGAAACTCAGTTGGGCGCGGGCTATGGCGACTGTCCATGTCATCGCGGCGATGAACGCGCAGGCAAATCCGAGAAAGACGCATGGGTTCGTAAGCGTTACCCACAGGTGTTTGGTAAGGCGCGAGGCTTGCATGGAGCTACTACCCACCTGCGTCATGCCGTATTTTACAAGAAGTTGCCCCGCCACCGTGAACAGTACCGTGAGCGTAATAGAGGCATAGATAATAGGGTTTGTTCGCATAAAGCCTCTATTCCGTCGCCAAGTTCTTGCGCGATTCCAAAAGAGGGTGCGGTCTTCCTTTAGGTTGGAAGGCGAGAACGCCCTCAATCACGCGCTGTTGTTCAGCGAGGGTCATATTATTGAAGAAAGGCAGGCGCACCAGGAGGTCGCTCACTGTCTCCGTTACCGGACACTCTCCCGCGCTCGCCCCCTGCGCTTCGCCCATCGGCGAGGCGTTCAGTGGAAGGTAGTGGAACACGCACATCAAGCCACGCTCCTTAGTATGCTGAATGAAGGCTTGCCTGTCCGCCAGCGTCGGCATAAGCAGGTAGAACATATGGTACGCCTGTTCGCAGTGTTTCGGGACGATAGGCAGTCCTACGCCATACCGCTCCGCCCAGCGGTTCAGTTCGCGGTAGTAGCTCTCCCATATCGCTTTTCGGGTGGACTGTATGGTCTCCTTCCGCTCTAACTGCGCGAGAAGGCATGCCGCCAGTAAATCGGAGGGGAGAAAACTAGAGCCGACATCCACCCACGTATACTTATCCACCTGCCCTCTGAAGAACTGACTGCGATTCGTTCCCTTCTCCCGCACAATCTCGGCGCGTGGTATCAGGGTAGAGTCGTTGATGATAAGAGCGCCCCCCTCGCCGCAAGAGAAGTTTTTAGTCTCATGGAAACTCTGCGTCGCCATGCTTCCGAAGGTTCCTAAGTTTCGCCCGCGATAGGTTCCGAATAGCCCGTGCGCGTTGTCCTCCACTATGGCTATGCCATGCCTCTTCGCGAGAGCGTTCAGCGCGTCCATCTCGCAACCCACCCCCGCATAGTGGACGGGAACAGTCGCTTTCGTACGCTCATTGATGAGGCTCTCTACCTGACGTTCGTCCATGTTCAGGGTGTCGGGGCGAATGTCGGCGAAGCGAACTCTCGCTCCCCGCAGGGCATAGGCGTTCGCAGTGGAGACAAAAGTGAAGGACGGGACGATAACCTCATCTCCCTCTCCAATACCCAAGAGCAGGGCGGACATCTCTAAAGCGTCGGTGCAGGAGGTGGTGAGAAGGGCTTTCGCCGTCCCTATCTCTCGCTCCAAAAACATCTGCGCCTGCTTCGAGAAATACCCGTCGCCAGAGATGTGCAACCGCTCAAGCGCCTGCCCCATATAGAGGTATTCGTTTCCGCCGAAGCAGGGGCGGTTAAAAGGGACTTTTTCGCTCGGCATTAAAGTTTGGTTCCTCTGTGGAGATTGGGGTTATTATGACACAAAAGCGAGGGACGCGCCGAGTGAGAATCTCTTACCTTCCCCTCTCCATGGGGCTTAACCGCTCTAGGTACTTTTGATAGAGGCGTGTGTGCTTGGACTCAAGGTTGACCGACTTGCCCGCTATAAAGAGATAGCGGAGGCGGGTGGTGAAATCGAGCGGGTCGCCGTCCGTCACCAGAATATCCGCGTCCTTGCCTACGTCCAGACTGCCCACTCTATCTGCAATCCCAAGTATCTCTGCGGAGGTCAGGGTCATGGCGCGTAACGCCGCGTCTACGGGCAAGCCGTGAGCGCAACAGAAGCCTACCTGACCGGGTAGGTTCCGAACGATGGTGGCGCTCCCCGACTGAAACGCGAACTTGACTCCCGCTTTCTGGAGAATAGCAGGGGCGCTAAAGAGCGTGTCATAGGGGTCGTAGGAGCGAATGGAGGGTCCGTCCTCCACGCTATTCACAATGGGGAGCGTGTAGAGGAGAGGAATCTGCTTCTTGGCGAGCGTCTCTGCAATACGCCAAGCCTCCGCGCCGTCGGCGAGTATCATCTTGAGGCGGTTCTTCTCGGCGAACTCGATACTCTGCTTAATCGCCTTTGCAGAGTTGGCATGAATCACCACGGGCTTTGCTCCGTCAAGGTAGGGAATCATCGCCTCTAGTTGGAGGTTAATGGGGTAGTCGGCGGACTGCTTTCGGAAGTCGCGATACTGCTTAGCCTTCGCAAAGTGTTCCGTGAGGCTGTCCGTCAGCGAGGCGCTCTGCTTTACAATATTCTGCACCTCTTCCGGCGACAAAAACTCGCGCAACTGCTCCATTGTCTCTTCGCTAGGCGGCTCTGGGAAGGTGATATGCAGGGCGTTCGCGTCCTTGATAACCATCTGCTCAGAAGTCCAACCGTCAAGGTGGATAGTTGCGCTCTGCCCCGCCACGAGGCTGCCTTCCGGGTAGGTCTGCGCGGAGGTGATACCCGCTACTCTCGAAATCGCGAAGTGTTCGCTGGAGGGGTGGACTGCGGTAAGAGCGCGAAGGTCGGGCTGAAAACTACCCTCCTCCCGCGAATCTTTAGAGACACTGATGGAGTCTATTTCGGTAAGCCCTAGATGCGACCCCGCGTCGATTAGGCCGGGATAGACGTGTAGCCCTTTCGCGTTGACAATAACGGTTCCGTTGGGGATTTTCACTGCGTTCCCTACCGCGGCTATCTTTCCGTTGGATATAAGCACCGTTCCCTCTGGTATGATCGCGCCAGAGACGGGGTGTACCGTTCCTTTGACGATGGCGTAGGACTTTCCGACGCGAGGCAGGGGTAGGGTAGAGGTTTCCACGTTGTTCGGGTTGACTCTGCTCTGTATCACCGCCTGTTTGTCTAACCCGAAAGCGTCGCGCTTCTGAAAGTAGACTTCACCCTCCACTAGCGTCATGGCGCAGAGGGAGTACGAACTGAGCGGATGCCCCGACCAGATAGCGATGTCTGCGTCTTTGCCTACTTCGAGGCTTCCAGCGCGTCTCTCAATGCCTAACTGTATGGCGGGGTTGATGGTGATGAGTTTGAGCGCGTCGGCTTCTGTGAGGTTGCCGTAGCGCAGAACGAAGCCGGCTTCGAGGTTCAGGTGGGCTGTGCCGCCGAAGTTATCCGAGTTCAGCGAGCAGACGATTCCTGCCTGAGTACAGAGGGCGACGTTGTAGGGAATGGCTTCATACGCCTCGACTTTGTACGACCAGAAGTTCGCGAACGTGGAGATACTTGCGCCCGCCTTTGCGATTTCGGGGGCGATTTTGTACGCCTCTAGCGCGTGCTGAAAGACTAACTTGTATCCAAACTCCTGACTCAAGCGTAGCATCATCAGCATCTCGTCGGCGCGGTAGGAGTGGCACTGCACCCGAATGCGTCCCTGCAAGATGTCGGCGAGGGCTTCGAGGCGCAGGTCTCTGCGGGGCGGGACGATATTCGGGTTCGCCTGCCGCGCTTTTTCGTAGCTCTCTCGCTCGCGAATATACAGTTTCGCCTCTTGAAACGCACGACGGTAGACCGCCTCTACGCCCATTCGCGATGAGGGGAAGCGTCCGCTTCCACGCCGTGTGACGTTTTCACCGAGAGCGAACTTGACCATACGGGGCGCATCGGGGACGAATAGCTCTTCGACGGGGCGCATATATTTGAGTTTTATCACGACGCTCTGTCCGCCGATAGCGTTTGCGCTACCGTGAAGCACGAGGGCGGAGGTGTTTCCATTGGCTAGAGCGCGGTAGAGCGCGGGGACTTTTGGGTTCAGGACATCGTGGGCGCGAACATCGGCGGTAATGCTATCGGAGCCTTCGTTCACGGAGTCCATTGCGATATGCGAGTGCGCGTCTACGATACCGGGCATGATGAACTTGCCCGTCGCGTCTATGACAGGGACTCCTGCGGGTTGCGGGATACTCTTGCCAATCGCGACGATTTTGCCGTTCTGAATCAGGATTGCGCCGTCTTGAATCACACCTTGCGTGATGGTGAGAATAGTCCCGCCTTTGATGTAGCAGTTTCCGTTGGTCTTGAGGGCGGGTTTTCTGTCTCTGTCTAACTCCGTCGGAAGCTCTTGCGCGAACGCGAAACGACCTATAGACACGAGAAGCAGGGTTAGGGTTGGAAGTAGGGGGCGACGTTGTGTCATCTATTTAGTCTCCTCGTCATCATCTGTTCGGGGGCGGCGGCGGGGAGCCGTTGGCGCTACGATAGGCTTCTCTTTGTCTGTCTCGAACTTCTCGCCATCAATAAAGAGCATCACGGTTTTGGACTTCGCGTCGGCAAAGTCGCCGTTCATAATGGTTAGGAGGGCGGACTTACCCGCCTCTACGGTTCCCATGCGCCTCTCTTGTCCCAAAATTTGCGAGGCGTTGAGGCTGAGAGCGCGAAGGGCGGTTTCACGGGGTAGCCCCGCCTTTATCACGCGCCGCAGGCTCTCCCAGAAGTCTGCGGGGGTTTTCAGCCCTCGTGTGGTGAAGGCGAAGAGTACGCCCTCTTTGGAGAGCGCAAGGGTGTTTCCGACTTTCTCCTCCCAGATTCGCTTTCGGTCTGCGATAACCGCTTTAGGCGTGTCGTCGTCAGGGGCGGGAGTGGCTACTGGCTCTTTGCCGAAGTTCAGGCTGAGGAGGACGGGGATTTTCTTGGAGGCGAGTAGCTTCGCCTGTTGGTAGGCATCCAGCCCGCCCACAACGATGGGGCGTAGGCGGAACTCCTCTGAAAACGCGGCTACACGGACGATTTCGCGCTCGGTATCGGCTTCAAAGAGAGAGGGAACACTGCCTTTAAGGATGAGTTGGAGGGCGTTGAGCGTGTCGTCTGCGGGCGGTCTGCGGCTCAAGCCTTTGTTGTAGGCGGCGATGAGCGCGGGGTAGCGTTGTCCATCCAGAAGGGTCTGGCGGAGTAGTGAAAATATCCCCATGAGGCTACCGGGGAAGCCTCCGCCTCCGCCTGACTGAAACCCTAATCCCGCACCCGCGACGGGCAGAACCACTATATCGCGCTTTACATGACCGCTTAGGTTGACTACGGTTCCGTATCCATTTATCATTCCGCCAGAGGGGACAATCCACTGTGTTGTGAAGCCCTGTTTGCGGAGGTCGTTCGCTTGAGAGGAGGAGAGCGAGAGAGTGTCGGAGGCGCGGAGTTCTGGACGCACGCCTTTGCGGTTTGCCAACCGCATTGCGATTTGCGGGGTCGTGTTAGGGTCTATCGGCTCGTCTTGGGTCGGTTGTGCGTCGGGGTACTTTAGCCCTGCGCTAGACCATGCGTCGATGAATCCGGGATAGACTACCAGCCCGTCGCCCTTCACAATTTCCGCTGTCGGCGGAGGAGTGATGTCTTTGCCCACCGCCTCTATTCTTCCATCGCGTATGACGATGGTTCCTTTGTCTATAACGCGCCCATCGCCGATTTCGATTTTTGCGCCGACAATAGCGTAGAGGCTAATGGGCGCTTGGGCGCGAACGACTCCGTGAGCCAGAATGCACCCTAAGAAGAGCGGTAGGAGAAGCGAACAGGTTCGCCTTTTCAATAGTTGGTTTCCTCCCCAAAAAATAAAAAATGGTAATCCCGTAATAGTGGTTCGACCTAATCCCGTTGTCGTTCCGAAATTGGCAGATTCAACAGCGGCAGTCAGACAGACCGATTCTTAGGCGAGACTTCACTTTTTCGTAGGGCGGCGGCTCAGGAAGTCCTGCACGGTCCTCATCCACTCGTCCGCCATGAGTTGATGACCGGAGTAGGTCGGGTGTACGCCGTCCCATATCCAGTACTCGGCAGGGGCGCGTTTACAGGCATCGTCAAAGACCTTTTGAAACCGCACTAGCGCGGCGTGGTGTTTTTTTGCGAGGCTAGTCACGATTTTTCGACGTTCGTTTATCTCCGCTGACCAGCTCTCCCAGTTCTGCTTGATGGAGCCGACGGGAAGCGTGAACGGTTCACAGAGAACGAGGCGAATATGAGGGTTCGCGGTAACAGTTTCCGTCAACAGTTTATCATATACCCGCTCATATTTGTCGAGGGGGATGTTACTGTTATCGTTTACGCCAATAAGTACGCTGAGAACATCGGGTTTGAGGTCAAGCGTATCCTCTTTCCAACGCGCCTCTAAGTCCGTGACTCTATTACCGCTAACCCCTCTATTCAGAAACGTGTAGTTGCGCTCGGCGAAGGTTGCGCCATATTTCGCCGCTATCAGAAACGCATAGCCGTGCCCTAATATGTGATTGGGGTCGGCGTTGCGACCTCTATTGCCGTCCGTGATGGAGTCGCCTTGAAAGAGGATACGGGCGCTCTGGGGAAAGAGCGCTTTCGGTTTGGGCGCTTCCGTAGGCGCAACTATTTGCAAAAGAGCGACCGCTGAACAGACATAAGCGAACAGTCCCATGTCGTTGTCTCCGTATCTATGAGGGGATGTGTCAAAATCGCGCGACCGCCTTGATAACCCCTGTTTCCGGCTGTAGCCATGTCGGGAACGCCTCAATCATATCCTCAGCGTCGGCTTGATGGGTTATCCAGGGGGTTGTGTCTATTTCGCCCGTTTCGATGAGGCGGATGATGTTTCGGAAGTCGTTTGCGGTGGAGTTGCGCGTCGCGAGTATCGTCAGCTCTCTACGGTGGAAATCGGGGTCGTGGAAGGTGACATCGCCGATAAAAAGCCCCACAAAGACCAGTTTTCCGGTGGGCGCGAGGTAGCGGAAGGCGTTGTGCATGGAGTCAGAGTTCCCTGTCGCATCGAAAACGAGGGTGGGCAGGTCGCCGTTGGTTATCTCTCGTATCGTTTCGAGGGCGTTTTCTCCTGCGGTGACGGTGTGCGCCACTCCAATCTGCTGACGGCAGAAGGCGAGGCGTTGTTCGTTCATGTCGAGCGCAATGACTTGCGCCCCCGCCGCCTTCGCGAACTGCATTACGCCTAGACCGATGGGCCCCGCGCCTATCACAAGGGCGTACTCTCCTTGCTCTATCTGCCCGCGTTGAACGGCGTGCGCCCCTATGCCTAGCGTCTCCACGAGGGCGAGTTGCTCAAAGGAGAGCGTTTCGGAGCGGTGGAGTTTGGAGACAGGTACGCTTATGATGTCGCGCATACCGCCATCTGTATGCACTCCCAAAACTTTTAGCGAGGCGCAACAGTTGGTTCTGCCCCGCCGACACGCGATACAGGTTCCACAGTTCAGATAGGGTTCGACGGCGCACTTGTCGCCAACCTTCAAACCTTGCAGGTTATCGCCAATCGCGAGTATCTCTACGCCCAACTCGTGTCCTAGTATGCGCGGATAGGAGAAGAAGGGTTGTCGTCCGCGATAGGCGTGTAGGTCGGTTCCGCAAATACCCACACGATGTACACGGACTAACGCCTCCCCGTCTTGAAAAGTATCGGGGGACGCTGTTTGTGAAAGAGTGAAATGTCCGGGCGTTTCGAGCGTGATTGTCTTCATTCTTTTCCTTTTAACCTACCGCCCTCGCGGAGCGGACTTAACCTCACCCAGCCTCTCCTTCACAAAGAGAGGAGTCCTCCTGCCGCTAGGGCGAGCACCAGGCGCGGGTCGAGTTGCGAGAGCTTGGCGGTGGCGGTTTCGAGGCGTCGCCGTCGCCGGCCCAGTTCGA
>CAIJLM010000262.1 GCA_903821495.1 uncultured Chthonomonas sp.
AGACATAGTTCTTCTTTCGGGCGCTTACGATGATAACGCCAAAATTTTCAAAAACGGGACTGCGGAAGTCTACGTGCGGATCCATAATAGCGTCTTTGCCGTCAAGGATAGGCAACGCCCCCGTGGTTGGGTCAGGGATTCCGCGAATAACAATGGGGAGGGCTTGCGTTCCCGCTTGAGAAATGTGAATTATCTCGTGGTAGCCGCCCGCTTTGTAGTGGATATTCACGAGGTCGCCGGGTTTCAGCGTCCCCCAAGGCACATCAGAGAGTTTCGCGAGATAGCCCGCAGTCGTTCCCACATCGTAGGTTTTCGCGAAGCTTGCGCCCGCCGTCGCTATGAGTAGAAGGCAGGTCGCCATAATTTGCGCCATGCCCTTGAAGCCGCTTTTCGTAAATTTCAATTTCGTTGTCCTTTTGCCATTCAAAGAGGTGATTTTCCAGCGATTAGTTGCTCAAACGTCCCGCTACTAGGTCGCGAGCGGCAGGAGAGTAGAAGATAGAGTTGCTTTCAAGGCTCCACGTATAGCCTACAATCGCGCCATTCGCATCGGTGTAGATACGAAATACACCTTTCCCAATACCGCCGGGCTGACCGGAAGTATAACGAGTGTCGCTTTTTCCGTGATACGACTGGCTTGAGTCTATCACCTCTATATCATACTGAGTTGAACCGCTCACAAGCGGGGAGGTGGCGGTACGCAGATGCGGCGCGCCTGCCGCAAGCATAACGTGCCCTGTGTTCGCCGCACCGTCAAAATACTTTATCGCGAAAACATCGCCAGCCTGTATCTGAGTAACGTTGGTGATTTTCTGAAAGCCTTTTTGGAGGTTTATGGTGTCGTGGTAGAGCGCGGCGCAAGGGCTGGTCGAACCGAACCAACTGCTGAAATAGCTATCTGTATAGGAGTAGGTATGTTTCAACAAGAGGCTCATAAAAGTTGAACAGACTGTCCTCGCTTCGCTGGAGGCGCCGTTCCAGAGAATGGTGGAGGGACTGGAGCCATAGACGTTCTTTTTTGAGATGAGCAGGTTGGAAACAAGGGTTTGGGCAGTAACGAGGTGAGTCGTCGCCGCCTGTACAGCGCTACCCATCATCACAAACAGAGTTAGACAAACCATTAGTCGGCTCATTTGAGCCTTTGCATTTCGCAGTGTCATTTTCAAAGCGTCCTTTTTTGTAATTTGCAACCTCAAATAGGTAATTTTGATATTTAGCGAGGCTACACTCTCATACTACCAAGGAGGTGTGACGAGAGCGTACACAAAACGAACCGAAAAGCGTGACACGCGAAACTCTTTGTCTATTTTAGGGATACTGCGTCAGAATCCATCCGCGCCCCAGAAGCACGGATACCGCTTCTCGAAGAGCGCGGCGTAGAGCGCCTCTTCGCCTTTCGCCACGCTCTGAGGCGTGTTCGAGCCGAAAAGCAGTCCCAAAAACTCGCCCTGCGTGATGGTTCGCTCTGCGGCTTCCGCTTCGCTCACATGGAGAAATTCGCCCGTCGCGTCGAGGCGCGTGTAGCCGTAAGGGGTCTGTATTGTGATACTGCCTTTGGGTCTTCCCGCTTGCGCCCACCGCTCATTCATCTCAAAGGTGAGGCTCTTGAGAAGATTCGTAGGGTGCAGAATACGGAACATTCCGTACCGCGCTTCGGAGGCTTCAATCGTCTCTAGGATGGGAGCGACCGCCGCCTCAATAGCGGGGTCGAGGAGCATACCGAGCCTAAGACGGGTCGCGCCAGCGGCTTGTAGTTCGCGCGCCACGCTCTCGTAGAGGGCTTGCGCGATACCTTGCGAGTCGCTACTATCGAACGCGCACTCTGTGATACGAACCTCCAACTCCTCCTCGCTGTACGCCGCCGCCGAAGTGAAATGCCCCCTGCGAAGATACCCAACCACGCTCCCGCTTGCGTCCTCCGCTACGGCTATTCCTTCTGGAATGCTTGTAGGAGACACTTTGCACCAGTCGCGCCAGTAGGCGGGAGTGCGTTGTACCGAGAGAGGGCGCTGTGCGTTGTACCGCTCGTAGAGCGCGTATAGGGCGGGAATATCCTCCGCAGTAGCGGGGCGGACGGTGTAGAGTGAAGGGGCGGGCGCGAAGTCGGCGCGAATTTTGCCAGAGTAGAGGGTTCCGGGCAGAGTCTCATACCCAAGCCGTGCATAGTAGCCATTGATGCCGGTGAAGAGGAGCGAAAAGTCCATTGCGTCCGCCTCCATCACCTCAACCGCTTTTTGTAGGCACTGCGTGTTGTAGCCTTTGCCTCTATGCTCAGGTAGAGTCGCTACATTCGCGATACCGCCCATCGTGAGGCGATAGTCGCCGCAGGGTACGGTTCGCTTACAGATGTGTACCGCGCTGACGAGTTTGCCATCCTCTTTCGCGATAATCGTGTAGTAGGGTAGCCACTCCACGTCGCCATAAAAGTACTTGCTAAAATAGGGGCGATTCGCCTCTCCGCCCCATACGGCGCACCACAGTTGAACACACTCGTCACGCTCCTCTTCACGAATGGCGCGGATTTCGACGGACATGGATACATTTCTCCTGACTAATTCTCTAGCGCGGCATAGTAGCGCGTCACAAGCCTATACAGCCCTTCGCCCGATAGGATACCGCACACCTCCCGCAAGGCGCTCTCTAATCCCTCATTCGCGATACGCTCTTGTAGACGGACGGTGGCGGGGTCGGTAGCGTCGGTATGATGTAGCGCGTAGGCGATGGCTTGCGCGGTAGCGGCGGGAGAGACCCCTTGCGACTCGCAGAGCCGCGCCGCGCCTACGAGCCTGTCTTCCGGCGCAAGTTTGCGGAGAGGGTCGCGTGCAAGGCGGAGGCAGGTGTCGCCTAGCGCCCTGTTCTCAAATCGCTTGAGAAGGTCGGCGATGTGCGCCTGATGTTGGGCGGGGTCAAAGCCATGCTTGCGAATCAGCGCCGCGCCGGTCTCCTGCATTACCGCGGTCAGCAGGGCGAGAATCGCGGGGTCTTGTAGGGCTTCGTAGCCGTACTGATAGCCCTTCGCGTGTCCTACATAGCCTAACACCGCGTGAGCGCAGTTGTGGGTGTAGAGTTTTCTCTCGACGTAAGCGAGGAAGTTGGGGACTGCGACAACGCCGACGATTTCAGGGAGCGCGCCAACAAGAGCGTTTGCATCTATAGGAAGCCGCTTGTACGCCTCAACGCTTATCGCAAGCGGGTCTTGAGCGCGGTCTGCCTCCGTCTGCACGGGAACCATGCGGCTGACCACCGCCTGCACAAACCCCGTTTTCGCAAGTATCGCCTCCCTACTCTCGTCTGGCAGGTGTTTCGCGACGTGCCTGCGTAGGAAGGTGGAAGCGTCGTGGAGGTTTTCGCAGAGCAGGATGTTTACTGGGGAGCCGCTCGTTTTATGACGAAGGAGCAAGCCCTCCGCCAACGCGGGAGCGATATAGGGAAGGGCGTTCGCGCCGACTGCCGTGCAGAGTACTGCGGCGTTCGCTATCTCCTCTGCGACGAGGGCGACCCGCTTACCGTTTACGGCGCGTACCCCGCGAATGGGAACCTCCTCCGCGCCCTCGCCTACAATGTGAATGGAGTACTCGCCCCGCGTGTTCAGAAGGTCTACCACGGCATCCGCCACATCCACAAAAATAACCTCAAAGCCGCTCTCATAGAAGAGTTGAGCGAGAAACCCTCGCCCTATGTTTCCCGCGCCGAACTGAACCGCCCGCAACTGAGGGCTACTATCTAAAAGCATACACTGTGTCCTCACTCTATTTTTGGTCGCCCGTTTCGCACACAACGCGCAAGACTACATCCCCCATTATGGGCGCGGGGGAGTAGAAGCTCCAGTAGACCTCGTTCGTTACCGGGTCGTAGTCCCCATTTGTCTCAATTACCTTGCCCGGAACTTTCACACTGAAGGTCAGGACGGTCAGGTTTGCGAGGCTGCTATCCTTCCCGCCTCCGCCGTTCATTAGTCCCGGCGCATCCGCCTTTGTTTTTTCCGCGCTACTCTTGAACTCTTTAACCTGTTCGGCGGCTATCTTTCGCACGATAGAGCGGCGTTGGTCTTGGGTTAGTTCCGCCCCGTAGGTCTCTTGAAGAGCGCGGTCAAAGGTATCGTACATCTGCCGCCTCAATTTCCGCTCTACGCTATCGGGCAGGAACATCATCTGGAATATCTCTGAGAAGAGCGGGTCTCCGGGTCCAAATAGGAGATGCCACACCTCTTTCGTGACGTTTGTCTGGAGTTTTGTCAGGTAGGCGGGTGTCTGAAGATTCGCTGGGAGGAGCAGTTTCAGGCTGTCTAAAGACCTCTTATCGGTAATAGGCATCTCCGCCATATTCGCCGCAGTAGGCTTCTCTCCCTTCCACTTAATCACCTCGACGTACTCTAAGCGAGTGGGGGAGAGACGCTTCACGCTTACGGTATTCACCTCGACGGGCGCGGTCACATTCGCGTCGCCGGACTTTATGGCGACATCGTGGTCAAGCGAGTCCCCTGCGTTCAGCGTGCGCTCTGCGGTATAGACCTCGGACTTTCCGTCAAAGGGATTCTCCGTCCCGTTTTTCGCTTTCGCCTCCGATTTCTCTATCTTGCGCGTCGTTTTCCAACCCGCGCCGCTCGGAAGCAGGAAGGTCTTATCTAGCGTCATCACGCCCCCTCCGCCCCCGCCTAAAGGAGCGCCGTTGGGCGCTACACCATAGAGTTTGACGACGCGTTTCCAAACCCCATCGCTCTGTATCTCCGTAGAGATAACAGCCCGTCCACACCCTGTCATTAGCCCTAATAGGCAGAACAGCGCGGCGAACACAAGGCTTTTTCGAGATTGGTTTTTCATTCCGACCACCTTTCCAGAGACGTTTCGTCTCTACGGCTTCACTTCGGAGAAGAGAAGCAGAGACGAGAGAGAAGCGCATAGAACGCTTCGGGTTCATTCAGGCGCATCTCCACCTGAACTGTCCAGATAGGTATATCCGCCTCAAGTTCGGGCAGTTTCACCGCATCCTTCTCTGTAGTGACAAGCGCGACAGCGGCGGCGGCGCGCGCCTCTGAATACATCTCGCCAAGTTCGGAGAGAGTGACGGCATGGTGGTCGCGGAAACGGTGTCGCGCAGAGAGAACGCCCCCCAACTCGCCTACCATAGACTCAAAACTGGAGGGGTTCCCAAGCGCGGAGAAGGCGATAACCCTCTGACCGTCTAACGCTTTCAGGGGTAACTCCTTGCCGGATTTAATGTCGCGTAGCCCGATAGGGTAGAGGTCTGCGGTAAAGAGGGGCGTATCCGGGGCGAGAAGATTCACCTTTGCGGTCAGGGCGGCGACCTGTCGGGCTTCAGCGCGGAGGGCGTGGGTCAGAATAACGATAGAGGCGCGTCGAATGTGGTAGGCGGGTTCGCGCAGTAGTCCGCGGGGAAGCGTCCAGCCGTTATCGAACGGGTCGCACGCGTTGAGGAGGCAAATCTCTACGTCGCGGTGAAGTTGCCAAAACTGCATCCCATCGTCTAGCAGAATCACGTCTGGGTTGAAAGCGTCTATCGCTACCTCGCCCGTGAATCTGCGCTCTTTCCCCACCACGACGGGAACTCCCGGAAGAGTCGAGGCGAGCATAAAGGCTTCGTCTCCCGCCTGTTGAGAGGTTAGTTTGACAGACGTTTCATCCGATACAATGGCGCAACCGTACTCGTTGTCGCCCCTATAGCCCCGATTCAGAATCACCACTTTTCTATTGTGAGCGCGAAGCATACGGGCGATGGCTTGCGTTATCGGGGTTTTGCCCGTGCCTCCAGTGGTCAGATTCCCCACGCTCACAACGGGAATGGGAAACTCCTTGCGCTTCCGAATCCCCATTTTATAGAATGAGAGGTAGACCTCTAGCCCGACGATATAGACCCACGAGAGAACACAGGCGAGTAGGCGAAGCAGAAGGGGCAGTACGCCCCGCCTCCCCCGCATCACGCTTAAAAGATAGGCTTCTGTTTTATTCATCGCTTCGCGTCCCTCTGCCTGAATAGATACAAGAAACTCCATGCACCCGCCTCCCTCATTCTACCATAAGGTCTGCTCTTTCAAAACGCAAAACGCGCCTATCTACGTCGTGATGACGCAAACAGGCGCGTAGCCTAAGCAGATATAGTTTGAGGCGGTCTCTCCCGCCCGTCGCGTCCGCTTCGGCGACGCTCCCTACAAAGTAGTTAGACTACTCTCCACAGTATGCAAACACGCGCGAAAATTGTCAAGAGGCTTCCGCAAGCGCGCGGAGCGGAATCTGCTCGAACTGGATGCCGTTATCACCGGGAAAAGGTTTCGTATGAGGGTTCTCCCCGCTCCATATTTCGTCAGGGATTTCGTCTGGAAACGCTTCGCATTCGCGGCTCATGGGTTTCCAGTGAGCGCATAGAGCGCAGGATTTTGGAGGAAGAGCGTCTCCCTCTACATAGTATCGTTTCACAGGGCGCCTCCTTTCTTCTGGCGGTCAATTCTAGTATACTCAACGGGAGTGGTTTTCACAAGGCTTTGATAGATTTCATGAACCAGAAGGGAAATGAAGTCGGCGCTATTTTCGTCTATGCCCCTCTCTGCCAACATGAGTCGAGCGGATTGACGGGCGGCGTCCATATAGGGAGCGACCTCAGACTTCCACCACTCTTCACTCAGATTTCCATCGCGATTTCGAAAAGAATAGTCGTAGTCCGAACTCGCAATGCGGATTTCAGCCAGATGCGCCCAGCAGGCTAGGTTTATGTCGGGAGGACTGAAAGACGTTCCTCCGGGATGGTTGTGCGTCAATATCGCCCCCTCGAAACGCGCCCTGTCCCGCCGAACCTCCTGCTCCAGTTCTACGCTCAGCCCCTGCTGACGTTTTGCGAAAAAGCCGACCCCCTCCCTGTCAAAAACGACAACAGTCTCCCGTCCCCTGTCATTGCGAATCATCCCCTCGGCTTGCTTCAAGTCGCTCAGTAACGTTTTCCGCTCTCCGGGCGGGATAGGCGACTCTTTGCCGCGCCCTTGAGACGCTTGCCCTAAAATCTTCTCTTCTTCCTCCACTTTACCGGTCTCCTTCAGACTCTGAGCCTACCGCGCCTTCCCCAAAACAGCGTCCTGAACTTTTGAAGAGATGAGGGGCTACAGGGCGGGCTATCTCTTCAAAAGTTCTACGACCTGCTCGGCATACCGCGCCGAAACGCCCCTCTGCGCCTCCATCAGTTTCAGCGCGGTTCGCCCTATCTTTTCGCAGGAAGCAGGATAGTTCAGGGAGTGTAGAGCGCGTTCGGTTAATTTCTCATAGTTCAGGAGGTTTCGGGCGCGTTCGATTAGTTCTTCGCCGTTCTGTACGCAGAATCCTACCCCCGCCTCCGTTACCATCTGCGCCTCCGAGCGAATTGTGGCGTGTTGGGGTCCAAAAAGAACAGGTTTGCCGTGCGCGAGAGGCTGTAGGAGGTTCTGACCGCCGCCCTTCACGACGGGCGGAAAACTGTTCCCCACGAAGGCGAAGGTCGCTACGGCGTAGACGTTCGCGAGTTCGCCCATCGTGTCTAACACAAGATGATGCACGGGCGCGGTGGCATCTTCCAAGCGAGTGCGGCGAACAGGATTCAGCCCCGCTTTCAGCATCGCCTCTATCGCCTCTTTCGCTCTATCAATCTGACGGGGCGCAACCACAAGGCAGAGGTCGGGAAACTCCTTGAGGAGGGCGTTATAGGCGCTAAAAACGACCGCCTCCTCTTCGGGGCTTCGCGTACTACCCGCCACCCAAACAGGCGCGTCTGGCGGGAGTTTTAGGCTCTCCTTGAGGGTGACGACCTGTTCCGCAGTCAGGCGTTGAACGGCTTGGTCGAACTTCGAGTTTCCGAGAACGCGCACGCGCCCCGTATCCGTCGGCGATAGCCCTCCCAACGCGCAGATACGCCTGACATCCCCCGCCGACTGCATCAGCATAAGGTCGAGGTTCGAGATAGCCCACCGAAAGAGAAAACGCGCCTTTTGCGAACGCCGAAACGACTTTTCGGAAATGCGCCCGTTCACCATGACCGTGCGAACGCCGTTTCGTTTGAGGGTATGCAGGAGGTTGAACCAGATTTCGCTCTCTAGGCTGACAAAAAGGGCGGGGCGCAGAGCGCGAACGACGCGGCGAACCACCCACGCGAAGTCGAATGGGGAGTAGAAGATACCCTCTACATAAGCTCTCGCCTGTTGCTCCGCCATTTCGTAGCCGGCAGGAGTGATGACCGAGAAGTAGAAGTCGTATTCGGGAAGGCGTGAACGTAGTTCACGCAAGATAGGGACGGCGGCGACCACCTCTCCCGCCGATACCGCGTGCATCCAGATTCGCGGTCTGCCGCCCTGTTTTGAGTGGAAGGCAGGGGGCAGATGCCCCCATCGCTCTCGCCAGCCGGGCTTGCTTTTGCCAGAGAGGTAGCGTTGTAGGAGGTACAGCGCTATGAGCGGAGAGAGTAGGACAAGGACGAGGTTATAGAGGAGGAAGGCGCTCATCACGCTTGCGCTTTGGCTTCCGCCACCTTCGCGCGGGCTTCACGCGGGGTCTCTTTCCTCTCGTTCCAGTAGAATGCGCGTGGAGTCTCCCTATGTGTCGCGGGCATACCGCACCCGACGATTAAAGCCCTGCGAGGAGTTGTAGAGGTGTTGGCTCCCGCATAGTGCGCTGTGCGGTTATGGTGTATTGTACAGCCCCCCGCCGGAATGGGACACGCTACTGCCATAGAAGCGTCTATCGCGTCTATCTCCAAGCCGTGAATACGAGGGTCGTTGTTGATGCAGTGGTGAGGTTGCACCTCCCAGTTGTGGCTACGCGGAACGAACCAGAGGCAACCGTTCTCAAGCGTCGCCTCCTGTAGCGGGAGCCAGAGGCTAAATGAGTTGTAGGTCATCATTGGGTTCCAGTACGCCTCGTCTTGATGCCAAGGAGTCGCCGCGCCGTAGCCCGCAGGCTTAAATATCGCATGGTCTCCCCCCACAGTGGCAAGAGAGCCTAGCAACTGTTTTGCGATATGCGCCGTATTCACCCGATAGAGTCCCTCTTTTAGTTCGGGGGCGTACTTGCTAGGCGCGAGTATTTGTGGAAGGGCTTCGCGCTTTCCCTCTTCATCTGTACCCGCTAGGTCAAACTGATTTCCCTCTTCGCGCCCCGCTTTCTGTTCAAAGATGCGGTCATACACGTCGCGCATCCACGCTATTTCATCAAGCGTGGTGATAGAATCCAGAACGAGGTAGCCCTCGCGATGATAGAAGTCTATCTGGTCTTGCGTCAACTGCACCGTCGGCTTGAAGTCGCTCATACTTTCGCCTCCTCGTATCTATCTTATTGGGGTTGGGTAGGAATCACTGTTCCATAGTCTATCGCAAAATAGGCGTTTATCCTACAGCGCTACCTGTCGTCCTAGTCACCCCTCGCCTAGAATTGGGAGAGGGGACGGGGGTGAGGGCTTTGTGGACAGGATGAGGGAGGAGAAGGAACGGGATGAGGGCTTCTTGAGGCGAGAAGTAGTCGCCTACCCGCCACGCGCCAACCCCGCCACACAGACGACGCTCGCCCCCGCCCCCTTCAAAACGCTGGCGCACTCCTTCACCGTCGCCATCGTCGTAAGAACATCGTCAACTAGCAGAACAGAGCGCCCCGCGAAATAGTCCGCAGTTCGCGCCTCAAATGCGCCGAGAACGTTTGTCCCGCGCTCCGATTTATCAAGAGAGGCTTGAGCGCGTGTGGCGCGAACTCTTCTCAGTCCCATAGTATCCAGCCGCCAACCCCGCTCCCGCGCTATCACAAGCGCCAACCTCTCGGACTGATTGAAGCCGCGCTGACGGTAGCGGGAGGCGTGGAGAGGCACGGGAACCACGTCATCAAACTCCAACTCTCCGTGCAGATTGAGGGGGATACGCTGAATGTAGGGAGGGACGATAGCGAGCGCCATCTGCCTACCGAGCGGCTCCGTGAGGGCGACGCGCTCCCCATACTTCAACAGGCGAATGGCTTGGCTGAGTCTCCCCGAATAGTGTCCTACTCCAAACGACCACTCGAACGCAGGAAAACCCCCTGTCTGACACTCCTCGCACTGCGTGGAGTTCGCCTCTACGCCATCCCCGCACCTATCACAAGCGCGGTAGGGCGCAAGAAACTGCATCTCTTTAATACAGGCGGCGCAGAGGGAACCCTCCTCTAATCGGAGTTTGCAGAGGAGGCAGTGAGGAGGGTAGAGAAGGTCAAGCAGACCTTCCCATACTAAAGAAAGGGTGTTGGAGGCGGCGGGGACGGCTCTCACTGCGCCTACCGTAGCGCGGGGGCGGTCGCGCCGAGCAGTTCCCGCACCTTCGCGCCAATGTCGGCTTCGCGCATCAGCGCTTCGCCAACAAGGATAGCGTTGACTCCTGCGGACTGAAGAAGGGCGACATCCTTCTGTGTGAAGATTCCGCTTTCGCTCACCAAAAGTCGCTCGCTACTGGAAGGGAACTCTTTCGCGAGTTCAAGCGTTACACTGAGTTGCGTGCGGAAGGTGTGCAGGTCGCGGTTATTCACGCCGAGCAGATCGGCTCCCGCATCTAGCGCCTCAAGCATCTCGTCGCGGTCATGCACCTCTACGAGGGGGGTCATGCCAAAGTCGCGTGTGAGTTGCAGAAGTTCGCGCAAATCGCAGGGCGATAGCCCCGCCACTATCAGCAGAATCGCGTCGGCTCCTGCGATGCGGCTCTCCGTTATCTGCCAAGGGTCTACCGTGAAGTCCTTGCGTAGCAGGGGAACATCCACGAGGTCGCGAATGGAGCGTAGGTAACTCAACTTTCCCTGGAAATATCTCTCGTCGGTGAGAACGGAGAGGCAGGTCGCCCCGTTCTCCACATAGGTCTGCGCGATAGCGAGCGGGTCGAAGTCTTCGCGGATGACCCCCTTCGAGGGAGAGGCTTTTTTCACCTCCGCTATCAACGCAATCCCGTCGGCGTTGGCGAGCGCGGAACGAAAATCACGCACGGGAGGCGCTGTCGCCAGCCCCTTTTCCAGTTTCGCGAGAGGGACGCGCTCCTTAGCGCGGGCTACTTCGGTGCGCTTTGTAGCCAGAATCTCAGATAACATACTCATAATAGTAACTTACTCCGTGAAGGGTTCTCGTCCAAATAGAATGGTAATACTCAAAGCAATCGGTAAGCCCCTTCCCTGTTTGTTCGACTGCGGGAGCGCGCGAATTGTTTCCCAAGGGGGAAGCGGTCTCTGATTAGCCTGTCAATTTACGAATATCGTATGCTCAACGCACAGAGTTGGAGGCGAGTCGGAAAAAGTAGGGTCTTGCTCAATCCAATAGATGTTCCAACCATCCCCCCTATTGTCAAGGATATTGTAGCGGTCTTTATCTGCCATATTCCCATGCGCCAACTGTATGCCATCAAGCGTTAGCGCCTTGTACTCAGTGTATTTGTAGCCCTTGCTCATGCTGATATGGGCTAAATGGGTCGAAAGGGCTTTGACATTTTCTGATGGTAGCCCTACCAAGCGCAAAGCCTTTTGCCACGTTACTCTCTTTTCTTTGAAAAATGCGACGCGAAATTCTACAACCTGCATCCTGTGATTTATTTTTATCTCATCTGAAAGAAGGATTTGAGCGATACCGCCGTTTTTTAGTTGGTCGCTTTTATAGGTGTAGTAGTGAAACCCGCCTTGATAGAAAGAGTCGTCTTTTGTAAGTTTCCCCAGATAGGATTCGCATTCTGCATAGCTCTTGCCAACTAGCTCATTGATTTCGATTTCGCGAGAGGCGTGGTAGCGCAATTTGAAGATGAGCGCAGAAGGAAGCGTTAAAACGAAAATCAAAAGGAGTAATTTTAACGCTTTTCTACGCATCACGGCTCTCCTGCGCTTTGTGTAAACTCTACCAGCCGCTCCAGACTATCGAGGGCTTTCCCCGAATCAATCCCCTGTAGCGCCTGTTGATAGCCGTCGCGCCAATCCTCCGCAAGCCCCGCTACTACCAGCGAGACGGCGGCGTTCACCGCTACGATGTTGCGTCGCGCTGTATCTTGGGGAGTCGCTTGCTTGCCGCGCAGAACATCGCGCAGTAGATTAGCGTTTTCTGCGGGAGTGAGTGCGGGGGCGAGGTCTTCGAGATTAGGCAGGGGTGAGAATAGCCCAAAATCTTCGGGGGTCAAGGCTCCCTCGGTGATATTTCCGTCGCGAAGTTCGGCGTAGCGCGTCTTGCCAACCGTGGAGACCTCCACCATGCCAACCTCGCCATGCAGAACGAGGGCGCGTTCCGCTCCCAGTTCGCGAAGCGTTCCTATCGCAAGCGGGCAGAGCGCAGAGTCGTAGACTCCCATCACCTGTAGCGTCGCGCCAGCGGGATTCGTAAGGGGACCCAGCAGGTTGAAGAGAGTGCGTATCCCAACCTCTCGGCGCGGGACGGCGACCTGCTTCATGGCGGGGTGGTGGCGTTGCGCGAAGAGAAAGCCTATCCCAACCTCGTCAATACAGTCCGCCAACCGCTCCGCCGACAAATCGAGGCGAACTCCCAGCGCCTCCAACACGTCCGCGCTACCGCACACCCCCGACATCGCCCGATTCCCATGCTTTGCAACCGCGACCCCCGCCCCTGCAAGAACAAACGCGCTTGTAGTGGAGACATTGAACGTCTTAACCGCGCTTCCTCCCGTGCCGCAGGTGTCCAGCAGAGGTTTGCGCTTAGGGTGAACAGAGACGACCCGCGCCCTCAACGCTTTCGCGAAGGCGGCGGCTTCCTCAACTGTTTCGCCCTTCATGCGTAGCGCGACCAGAAAAGCCCCAATCTGCGCGGGGGTCGCTTCGCCCTCCATTATCTCGTTGGCTACCGCTGTAGCCTCTTCGGAGGAGAGAGATTCGCGCTGGATTAGTTTACGTAACGCCTCTTGAATCATCGCTGTCGCCTCACCATGGGGTGGCAACTTCATCTCCCTGTCCGTCTGTCGGTTCGCTCAAGCCCCACTGCGAGAAGTCCACCATAGGCGCGCTTTTAGCGCCCGCCGAACCCAGCGCCGGCGCATTGAGCGCGGCGGCGTTGGTAATGCTTTGAAGCGTGCCGCCCATGCTCCCTGTGCCAAACATATCGCCATCGCCTATGCCTTCGCCCTTATGCTTGCCTGTAAAGATAGTGACCTTGCCCCCCGTCGAAGTCATATCTACATGATAGCACTGGCTGGTGAGTCCGTAAGAGATGTTGCGCGCGCTACGCGCCGACTGAAGGACGCTCGCCACCAGACCCGGCTCGTCGGCGCGAACCGCGACAAGGCGACTTCTATAAGGCACGGCTACCACAAAATCGTGGTGAAGTTTCATACCGATATGGTCTCGGAAACGCTCTAGCAGGAGCCATGTCGCGGTGAGGTGGTCGTGTTCAAACACCAAGCCCACGACATCGCCCGCGCCCGCGCCGCCGCGTGTCAGAGAGCCTTGCGAACGCATCTCGGTTATTGGCGCGGGGAAGCCCATCACGCTCATATTATTGAGGGCTTGCCGAATTGCGTCATCAAGCGTCACGCCCCACTGCTGTAGTTGCAAATCGCTGACCGCCGTAAGCGTGCCGCCGTACTCCCGCACAATAATCACGGCTAAATCGCCAATGAAGGGACGCGCCGAAAGCGCATCCGCGTTGTTCGCCTTCTTCATCTGTATATTCGCCAACTTTACATACTCGTTGGTTTTGAGCGTAGGGCGCAGGCTCGCCATCGCCTCCGACCAAGTCTGCTCAGGAACCTCCATAATGAGAGTGTCTATCCACTGCTTCACAACCGAATCACGCTCTCGCGGGTCTCGCGAGTAGGTGGCGTAGAGGTTCTTGAGGTTGCACGCTATCGGGGTTTTCTTGATGGTGAGAATGAAGCCGTTGTCGTTGTTTTCAAATTTGGCGGACGGCTCATTGTGCCGCACAACTTGACGTACATAGTCGCGGAATTTGGGGAAAGGCTCCGCTTTTGGCTTTAAGAATCCGAACAACTTCATGATGTTTCCCTCTCCTATAGGTTACGAAGGATGATAGACTGAGTTTTGTTGTCGAAACGTTGCACGTTATTGAACTCGTAACGGTTGCCGTGTATGTCGGTAATAATGACGCGGGCGGGCGATAGCTCTTGCAGGTTATCCCGCAAATTCCTTACCACCAGTTCAATCTCTCCCTTATCCGTCTCCACCGTCCAGTAGATGGTTCCAAACTCTTCCTTTACATACAGAACACGCTCTACTAATGGAACAAAGTAACGTCGCTCCAAATCTTTAGATACTGTCGCCCTCGACTCCACGTCTAGCAGGGCGGGATCGTATATTATACCGACATCTTTGCCGTTGATATCCAAAAGACCGATGTAGTGGTCTGGGTCGGAGAGCGGGAAGGCTCTCGCAGGAGAGACTTTAATCCACGACCTGTCCGATTCGGTCATGCGCGTAACGCCCATCGCGCTAAACACCTTTATCTGCTTAGGGTCTAGCAGGCGCAGTTCAAACGAGGAGGGAGCGGCGGGAAGGTCTATCGCCTCTTCACTTATTGGCATTTAAGGTTCTCTCCGAAGTCAAAGGGTCTACTCGTCCAGGAATTTAGGACTCTATACTGCATTATACTACACAGAGCGAAATTGGTAAACAGGGATTTCCACTCTCTCCGTCGAACTATACCCCACACCACAACTTAAAGGAGGGGCATATATGTCTGTCAACCTTAACACGCTCCCCGACCTCTCTAGCGATTACGAACTATCCGAGGCGCAAATCGCTAAGTTTCGTGAACAGGGGCACATTATGTTGCCCGGAGTCTGCTCTACGCCGGAGATAGAGGTCTACCGCGAAGTTCTAAATAACGCCGCCTACGGTCATAGCGCCGAGACGCGCCCAATGGAGGAGCGCGACACTTACGGCAAGGCGTTCTTGCAGGTGATGAACCTCTGGACGCAAGACGAAGCCGTTAAAAAATTTACGCTGGCGCGTAGGTTCGCCCGTGTCGCCGCGCAACTTTTGGGCGTAAAGGGAGTTCGCCTCTACCACGACCAAGCCCTCTACAAAGAGGCGCATGGAGGTCATACGCCTTGGCACCAAGACCAGTACTACTGGCCCCTCGATACCGACAACACCGTCACTATGTGGATGCCCCTGGTAGATGTTCCTATAGATAGGGGGGCGCTCACCTTCGCCACAGGCTCGCATAGAGAGGGCTTTCTGGGGCAACTCGCCATCTCCGACGAATCGCACTCCGCCTGGGACGCTCTTGTGAAAGAGAGGGGCTACCCCGTGCATAACGAACCGATGAAGGCGGGCGACTGCACCTTTCACTATGGTTGGACGCTACACACCGCTCCGGGTAACAGTAGCGATAAAAATAGAGAGGTGATGACGGTTATATTTTTCGAGGACGGCGTAAATACCCTGATACCAGACAACCCCAATCGTCAGAACGACCTTGAGGGCTGGCTTCCGGGCGTAGCAGGCGGCGAACCCGCTGTCAGCCCCTTAAACCCCTTACTGTATCGCGAAGAGTAGAGAAGAGACACACACCTTGGACGAAGAGCGCGACTATGATGAGGACGAACCGCTTCTGGATGAGGAGGCGGTAGTGGATATGTTTCTGGGAGAGAGTATACGGGCGGCGGAGCTGCGCGTCCTTCGCAAAACTCTGGAAAATCGGCGCAAAGCCTTCCAAAGAGAGTTGGAAGAGACCACGGGCGAGAAAGAGCGCGAACGCCTACACGCCAAAATCAAGGAGATGGGCAAGCAGATTCGCGTGTTGGGCGAGGAGGAGGCGATTTCAGAGTTTGTAGAGCGCTCTGTCCGCGTAGCCCTCCATAAGCCCCGTGGAGAGGAGTTCGATTAGCGACTTGGAACGCTTTCTGCCAGCCCGAATACGAGAGGGGCTTGCGCTTCTCTCCCCCGAAACTCGCGTCGCTTGGCTGTGGGATTTACTGACGGGGCTATGCGCGGGAGTCTATCAGGGCTGTATCTGGACATTTGTGGCGCGTGTGGCGCGAAAAGAGTTGCTCGCCACGAACTCTCAGATGGGATGGATGTCCGCCGCCCCCGCGCTCGGCTATCTCTTCGCCACCGTCTGGGCGCGTCAGATGGACGGCAAAGCGAAGATGCCCTTCGTCTTCTGGACGTGGATATGCTCGCGGGGGCTATTCTTATTTACGCCGTTTTTAGCGGCGCGTAATCCCTTTATCTTTCTCGTCTGCGCTACGCCCATTATCTTCTCCATATCAACGCCCGCATACGTCGCCATTATGAAAGACATCTACCCGGACGCTCTGCGCGGAAGGCTTATGTCGTATGTGCGGATGGGGGTCTACATCATGACCCTGATAACCTCGCTCTGCGTGGGGAGGCTACTAGATAAAGGGCTACCGTGGCAGACAGTTTTTTCAATAGGAGGTCTCTTTGGCGTACTAACCGCGTTCGCCTTTAAGCAGATTCCACTGCCTCCTCTTCCTATCCAAACGACTCCTACGGCATCCACTAGAGAGTTTTTTCGAGACACCCTTCAAATTCTGCGGAGGAACGTGGGATTTCGCCTATTTCTGTTCTCGGTATTCGTCTCCGGGTTTGGGAATATCATCTCTGCAACGCTCATCCCGCTACAGCAGGTAGACAACTTCCACGTTAGCAATACCGACGTAGCGAACTTGCAAAATATCTCCTCTGTCGCTACGATAATCGGTTTTGGGTTCTGGGGTTCGTTTATGGATAGGCGCGGCTCTCTCGCCGCTGTTCTTCTCGCTATAGGCTTCAACCTGACAGTCCCCGCTATCTACGCCTTCACGCACGATATACACTGGCTCTATGTCGCCTCCGCCACAATGGGCTTGACGGGTTCTGGTATCGAATTGGCGTATGTAACCACGATACTGATGTTTGCGGAGGAGGGGAAAGCCGCGCAGTATCAAGCCCTCCACTCTAGTTTCTTCGGGATACGCGGAACTATCGCTCCGCAGTGCGCGATTCCGCTTCTAAGTATCGTAGGGATGCGGACTTCGTTTACTATCGCTCTCGCTATCCTGTTTTGCGGCGCGATACTACAGGCGGTCGCTATGCGGGGCTATCGGACGGGAGAGGTAGGGTAACGGGAGTTGAGTAGTTACCGTAAAAGTATAAGTTCTTTAGTTTCCGGTAAAAGTATGTAGACAAACTACGTGTTACGACATCAGGCAACTTGTGAGGTAGAGTTAAGTCGCTAAAACAAACCGCCTCAAGGAGCGCCTGATGTCCTCTCTAGTCTACCG
>CAIJLM010000263.1 GCA_903821495.1 uncultured Chthonomonas sp.
AGAAAGGCATGAGTTGGTCGAAAAAAGGAAGTCGGACGCTCGCCGCGCTCAAAGTCGCAGAACTCAATGGGCAGTGGAACCAACTTTTTGCCGCATAAATCCAGCCCCACTGTTTGGAGAGGAACAAAGCCTCTTGTGGTATCCTAGAGGTAGGCTGAGGCAGAGGGCGACGTGGTATCTACATGGATACACTATTACCGCTTGCGTAACTACCCCCGCAACCCTAACTCATGCGAGAGGCGCGAAAAACCATGAAATCTACACACAAAAACGCTCTTTGTCTCCTCTACGCTATGGCGTATCTCTCTACCCAAGCCATAGCGCAAACCCGCTCGCCTCAGCGCGCCCGCTACGCATTTCAGGTGGCATGGTCGGAGCTACTCCCGCAAGACACACAACTGATAGATGTCGGGCGCATTAAGCACACCGAAGAGAACTACCTCGTCACCCTCTCCGCCTCGCGAACGCCCAAAGACACGCAGAGAACGCTCACCCTCTCTCTTTGGAGCGGAAACCGCTTTATTTCAGAAGGCTCCGCCACCCTCAAAGGCGCGGCGACGGACGCTCTCTTGGTAGGACATTTTCGCACCTCCTTGCCGAACGCTAGCGCAGAGGGCGTTAATAGCGCAGTAAAGGAGAGCGCGAAAAACGCGCCTCGCACACGCAATATCCAGATTGTGACCTCCGACAGCGTTTTCGAGTGGAGCGGCAAAGGGTTGGAGCGTATTGCGCCTTCACCGATAGGCGTAAAGTTGGGAGTGGCGCGGGGGAAACAGCCGGGCTTAATGATTGCGGGAGTGGGAGATGGCTCTTCGTCTTACGCCTTTGAGGGGGCGAACCTCAATGCCGTCGCCGAATTTACGCCCCCCGCCGAAAACGAGACGTATGCGTTTTACGGATGCGGGACGCAGGTCTATCCGGGGGCGGAACTTTTGCGAATTGGAGGGGGAGCGCGTTATGTACAGTCTTACTGGAAAAATCTGAACTACTGGATGATTGGCTACACGCCCGGTAAAATTAGCCCCATACAAGACAATCCCAAAGCCACCATCGGCGATAGCGTCATCCTTCTTATGCCCAGAGCGAGCGGAAACGTGAAGTCGTTTTGGGCGACCTCCCCAACGGATATGGAGGAGGTGTGGCGAAGCGATGGCTTTCCGGGGCGTATACTGGATGTGCGGGTAGGCGACCCCAAAAACGATGGGGCGGACGGCATACTCGTACTCGTCGCGACAAACGAGGAGAAGGAGCGCCGCCTCTATTTCATTCGCAAGGTAGATTTGCTCGCCCCGCGCCGCCCGTAGCGAAGAGGCGCGTCGCCTCCGCGTACTCTGCGGGGGTGTCTATATCGGCGAGTATTGTAGGGCGGGATACGGGAACGGCGAGCGTATCCTCTGCGTGTCGCGTCATAAGCGTTTTCAGCGTAGCGTCTGGGGGTAGAGCGAGTATCTCCGGTATGCAGGAGGCGCGAAACAGAATGGGATGCCCCCGCTTGCCTTCGTAGGCGGTCTGAACAATAGAGGCTTCACTACTCTTTTGCGCCTCTATCAGCGCCTTCAAAACCTTAGAAGTGACGAAGGGCTGGTCTCCCAACAGCAACAAAAAGCCCTGACAGTTCGTAGGTAGCGCGGCTACTCCCGTCTGAATGGAAGAGAGCATTCCCCCCGCTTCGTAGTCGGAATTGTGGACGACGACAGCCTTATATGCCTCAAGGATAGGGGCTATCTCCTCCCAGTAGCGTCCGGTTACGACAAAGACAGGCGAAACCTCCGCGACGCTTTGCAGGACTTCAAGGAGATGGGCGAGCAGAGGCTTTCCGTCGAATAGGAGCGTCTGCTTGCAGGTTCCCATGCGTTGAGACATTCCGGCGGCGAGAATAATGGCGGGTAGCGAGGACATGGGTTAGCGTCTTAACTGCGCTCAGACTGGGCGCTGGCGTACTGTGAACACTCGGCGCAAACACTCTCCAACGCGCCGAGCAGTTCCGGTAAATCGTCTGTTGTATACAGTCCTGATTCCAGAACCGCCCCTCCGAACGACCATCTATAAAACTGCCAAACCTGCCCGTTGCTCACGATACCCAGAACGCTGTGGCGGAGGTTGTCTTGCAGGTTATTCCAGTGGCAAGCGTACATCTCCGAAAGACACTGCGCCCTACCCTGCAAAAAGTCATCGCGTTTCGCTTCCGCAACGCATAACAAAGGGGTCGCAGCATAAGCCCGCTTTGGCGTGATAAGGTAGTCGGCAATCCCTGTCAATTCGTTAGTTTCCAGAACGGCGGCTTTCCAGACCTTCAAATTGGTGTAGCGAGGGACAATTTCGGCGAACAGAGCGTCCATGAGAAGGGTTTTCGCCTGTTCGGTGGTCTGTAGGTCGAACGATTTGAGCCGCTGAAGATTCTCTTGAAGCGTAGGGCTTGGCGGGCAGGGCGCGGCGTTGATTTGCCAAGGGGTAAACTCCTCTACGGACACCAACCTTAAAGCCTCTTTGAGTGTCAATCCTGAATACTTGCGTCTCATTGCTAATGCCTTTTCTAAAGTTAGCGTCGCCTACGAAACCTAAACTGCTCTTTGAGGGATTCCCATACATTGAAGACGATAGGGCACTCCTCCACTCGCTGTATCATGGCGAGAGTGCGAGAACGAAACTCGTCTTTGTGGAGATAGGGGTAGCCGCGACAGACATCCGGTCGATGCTCGTAGACGGTGCAGAGGTTGTTCTCCAAAAATGGGCAGGGCTTAGAGACGATGTGCTTGAAGGTTCCCTCAAAGTCTTTGGTCTCTGCAACGTACCGCTCTGTAAAATCGCCTACGCTCATTTCAAGATGTTGCGCAAGCCGCTCAATGTCCTCCTCCTCTAAATTGATAGTGAGGACTTTACAGCAGTTGGCGCAGGTTTTGCAGTCTATCTGGCTCCAAACCCTCTCCGTAGTTTTGTGTACAACGCGGTCAATTTCGCTACTCTCCCTGTCACTCATTTTCAGGAACGTTCGGAAGCGAAAGTCCTCGTTCTCGTTTCGCTTGGCAGTGCGTTGAATGACCTTTATGTCCCGTATTAGCGAGTCTGGCATGGTTTTTACTCCCTCAATAGCCCCTGCGCGAGTATCTTCTCGGCTATCTCCATCGTTTTTACCGCATCTCCGAAGTGAGAAGGCGGCAGAGTTTTGGCGCGTACTCCGTCTATAAAATGACGGTTTTTCGCCTGAAAGCCGCCGTATACATAGAGGTCTTCGCTTCCGGCTACTTCGCGGGTATCGTACAAAACCCCTTGCGTGTCTCCATCCGCATAGAGAACTCCCCTGCCCTCGTGTTCCGCCTCCGCGCAGATACCGTGCGCGTGCATCTGAACCCGGAAAACGCGCCGACCGCTCGTCCAGCTATTGATGAGTAGCCCCGTCGAGTCGTTCTCGAAAGTCAGCATCACCGCGAAGAAGTTGATGTCGGGCGTTCCTAGCCGGCGTGTGACGCTCTCAATGCGCTTCACCTCGCCGCCGCACATCCAGCGTAGGGTGTCTATCGCGTGTACGCCGTCGTCCATCATGTGGTCACGCGCCCCCAGAAAAGGCTCCGGCAGGCACTTGTAGAACTCGCAAACGGCGTGGTCTATGGCTCCCCGCAGTTTGCAGGCTTCGTGGAGTTGCACGACCATGGGGCAGGAGCGGCGCTGAAAACTGACCTGCGTGACGCAATCGTGTTTTTCGGCGAGGTGGGCGAGCACCCGCGCCTGATGCAGGTTCAGCCCCATCGGCTTCTCAATGTAGAGGCTCAAGCCCTGCTCTAAGCACCATGTCCAGACGGGGTACATCTGGTCGGGGTTGCCTATCGCATACACCGCGTCGGGCGCAACCTCCTCTATCATCTGGCGGTAAGTGGTCAGACTTGTTGCAGGGTAGCGACGCTCCACGCGGTACTTGTCGGCGGTGGCGTGGAGGCGGGGCGCGTTCAGGTCGCATATCGCGGCTATCTCCACATCGTCGAAGGAGGCGAGCGAGGGGTAGTGGACGCTGTTCGCCATGCTTCCCGCGCCTATCATTGCGACTCGTGTTTTCTTCATTTGGGGTGGTTTTTCTCCTTCTTAGATACGGTAGGCGTTTCTCGGCTGCGGCGCGTCCGTCGGGATTACAGGTTCGGCAGGCTCAACTACATCGGGGTTAATATCTAGCATCGAGAAACTCTCCGAAATCTCCGCCAACTCCGCGTTAGGCTGAGGAAGAACCATCACGGTATGCAGTTTCACGCGCTCCTTACAGACGCTCAACCCCGTACTCTCCATAATATGAGCCAACCCATCCGTGATGAGTAGAACACTGGCTTCAAGGTTCTCGCTCCGCCGCAGGTTGGCTATGTCCTGCACAGCCACCTTTATCGCGTCGTTTATGCCTGTCGCGCTTCCGTTGAAGTTGGTGGCGAGAATGGTATCCAAAAGAGCGTCTTTTTCGACGATAGTTCGG
Source organism: uncultured Chthonomonas sp. (assembly GCA_903821495.1). Classification (GTDB taxonomy): domain Bacteria; phylum Armatimonadota; class Chthonomonadetes; order Chthonomonadales; family Chthonomonadaceae; genus CAIJLM01. The sequence continues at coordinate 4,451 of CAIJLM010000263.1, forward strand.
GCTTGCAAGGGCGACTCCACGATAGAGGGCGACATCTCCTCGGCGAATCGCCGGAAGAGGTAGCGCGTTTCGCGCTGTCCCATGTTGGCGCGTAGCGTCGCCATAATGACAGAGAGGGCGAGAACTGCGCTTTTCCCGCGCATAGAGGCGCTGTAGTCCAGCAGAATATAGAGGAGTTGCCCCCCCTTGCCGTCGCTCCCGTCCATATCAATGGGTATAGGAACCGCTTTCCGCACTTCGAGAGTCATACGCCTTTCGATACGCTCAAATTCAAGGCGTTGTTTGATGTTATGGCGTATGGGGATAAGGATTTCGCCCCTCGCGCAACGGTCTACGAGTACCTCCGGGGGCAGTATCTGGTCGAGCATTCGCCCCTGCCACACCTCATAGATACCTTTCGCCGGGCGCATGGTGAGCGAAGAGAGCGGAAGGTCGCGCCATGTTTCGCACGGAATGAAGAGAGTGACATCACGCGCTTCGCGGACAACCTGCTCTCGCATGAGCGTCTCTTGTCCTGTCGCCGTATCGCCCCGCTCCCCGCCCGCTAGCACCTTTGAAACATGAAGCCAAGGGGGATTTTGCTCTAGCAGGTAGCGCATCAGGCGCTCAACGTGGTTTCTATCGGAGAAGAAATCGCTTTCAGGAAGGCGGAAGTTCGCGGCGACAGTCGCTAACTTGCCCACATCCTGTAGGTCTCGATGACGTTGGAGGAGTCTGTCTATATCGGAGGGGGAGAGTTTGGCGGGACCGCTTCGCTTACCGACGCGGATATGCCAAGGGCGCAGTTGGCGGCTCTTGCGGGAAGACGCAAACATCTCGCTGAGAAGCGCTAGCCACGCCTTCAACAGCTCCCAGTAGGGCTTCAGTATCTCCTTTAGCCCAACTCTGCGAACAGATTTATGCGTTTTGTTTCCGTTCACGTCTCCCCCTCTTCACTTGGAACGCGACAGCGCGTTACGGAAGCATGGGCGGCTCGAAACCGCGTAGGGCTGTCACGAGTTCACGCACCGAGTCCGCAGACTTGCCTAGAGCCGCAGTCTCGGCTTCCGTCAGGTCAATCGCCATAATCTCTTCGATACCCGTCGCGCCGATTCGGGCTGGCAGTCCGAGATAGAGATCGTTGATACCGTAACCGCCGCCGTTGTCTCCTGTAAAGACGGAGACGGGCAGAATACGCTTGCGGTCGTTGATAACCGCGTCTATCATCTGCGCGATAGCGGCGGAGGGGGCGTAGTAGGCGCTTCCCGTTTTGAGCAGGTTGACAATCTCCGCGCCGCCCTTACGCGCTCTGACAACAATCTCTTCGAGACGGTCGGCGGGTATCAGTTTGGAGACGGGAATACCGCCGATGTTCGTGCTACCGATAAGCGGAACCATGTCGTCGCCGTGTCCGCCGAGTACGTAGGCGTTGACCTCCGCCACGCTCACGCCGAGTTCCGCGGCGAGGAAGGTTCGGAAGCGGGCTGTGTCCAGAATACCCGCCTGCCCGAAGACGCGGTTCGCAGGGAAGCCGCTCTCGTGTAGGGCGATATGGCACATCGCATCGAGCGGGTTGGTAAGCAGTATCAGAATAGCGTTGGGCGATTTCGCCACCGCGCTCTTCGTCACCTGCGCGACAATTCCCGCGTTGATTTTCAGAAGGTCGTCGCGGCTCATGCCGGGCTTTCGCGCCATTCCGCTGGTAATGACGATGATGTCCGAGTTTTCGGTCTCGTCCCAACTATTGGTTCCCGTGATTTTCGCGTCGGAGCCGATGACGGGCATGGCTTCGAGCAAATCAAGGGCTTTGCCCTGCGGCATCCCCTCCACAATGTCGAAAAGAACCACATCTACATCGCCGCGTATGGCGAGCCAGTGGGCGAGGGTCGAGCCAGTGTTGCCGGCTCCTGCAATCGTAACTTTCTTACGCATGAGCGTATCTCCAATCTAAAAGGTTATTTTTTTGCGCGAAGGTTCGCGAAAAGGGTCTTGCAAATCTATAGCGCAGATAGCCGCTCCAACTCGGTGAAGAGGCGGGCGCACTGCGTGAGCGTTCGGGCGCGTTCTGCGCTGGTCGTCTGTAACAGTCTATAGCCGTCAGTTTTTGTGAAGTTTCCGCCTGTTTTGGTAGTTTCGCGCCGTTCTTTCGCCCAATCTCTAAACAGGTGTTCAATAGGATTCTTTTCCAGATTTTCCAAGTCGTCTCCTCCATCGTTTAAGGTTGGAGGGTCTGCAAGAGAGAAATAACGCTGGATGTTGTCTAAATCTGTGAGAAGCCATGTCTCCATCATCACTACCATAAAGCATATAGAGACAGCTGGGTTCTTGCTAAAAGTCGCCCACTGCTCACTATAAGAAGTGTCCGCCTTTACTTTTGTGAAGAGGTTAGCGTCATCTTTCACGAACTGCAAGTAATCTATCTCGCCCACGCTATTTAGGGGGAGGCGCTTCAAGGGCTTTTCCGTGTCTATCAGTAGGATATACGCCTTGACATCGGAATTCGCTTCCGCTTGAGCCACTTCCGCGAAGAAGTGATTGGACGCGGATTTTCTGCCTCCTGCGGGCGTTACTTTCAGCGTGCAATCTGACAATTCGGCTTTGCTTAAAAACGCGCGAAACGCCTCTTCTATTCTCATCACTAGAGGGTTTGCAGTAGCATTTCGATTGCCAAAACGGTTTCTTCCATCGCCGGGAGGAGGGTCAAGCGATTCACTCTGACCGCCCTCGACAAACAGCCATATTGTCGCCACCTCATACCTCCAAAGGAGGGTCGTTACGCATTCCTCCGAACACGTTGCGTAACCAGAGGTCGCCCAAAGTATACTCCTCTAGCCAGTGCGACAGGCTATCCGCGTCAAGGCGCGTGATACTACTCTTTGCGCCGTCGTGTTCGCACACAAGGACATCCTCTGGCTCGAACATCGAAAGCAGTATATCCGAGTGCGTCGTCACAATAATCTGCGTGTGCGTTGATGCTTCCTTGAGCAGTTCCGCAATAACCAGTAGCATCTCCGGGTGCATCCCTATCTCCGGCTCTTCTATGCAGATAAGCGGGGGCGGGTTTGGCGAAAGCAGGATGACCAAGAGGCATAGAAAGCGAAGAGTGCCGTCTGAAATTCGCTGAATCGGAATCTGGCGTGGAGCGCCCGCTATCTCTTCACGCAGAAGGGCTGTTATCATACCTAATGAACTTACTATTTTTATGGCGCGGGTTCGCGGGAGTATTCGCTTTAGCGTGTTTTCAATTTTGTTAAAGGCATCAGGATTAAGAGCGTCAAGATGGTTCAGTATAATAGGCAAATTACGAGCGTCAGGGTCAAGGGCATTTTCGTTTTGCGCGTCTGCGCGTTGGGGGCGGCGAATGTTCTCGCTTAACCCGAATTGAGTGTCTAAGTGAACAAAGCGACTATAAAGAGAAGAGACAACCGCCAGCATAGTATAGTTTTGCGGGTCTTTCCGTTGGGTTAGGATAGAACTTTGCGGGCTTACATCTTCTCGCAGTATTGTTTCTAGTTTGCCAAGTCTTTCGGAGTAGATAACGGGACTGCCATATTTATAGTCGTAGAGCGTCGTTACGCGGTCTGTCGGTTCGTCTGGAATCCATTCGATGATTTCATTGTATATCTCGGTTCGCGAGTTAGATACGCCAAACTCAATGTTATGCCGAAACGGGGAGTTCGAGGCGTTGCGATTGAACGTAGCCTCAACGGTGACGTTGCAATCGCCGCCATCCCCGTTATAGATCCAATCCTCCGTTCTCCCGTTACTGTTGAAGAAACTCCAAAAGTTGTTTGGAAGCGCATGAAGTAAATTAAAGGCTTGCAGGAAGTTGCTTTTGCCAGAACCATTCACCCCAATAAGGATGTTAAGCGCCCCCAATTTAACCTCTATATCCTCGTAGGATAAGAAGTTAGTCAACTTCAACTTTTCGATATAGTAATCAATTCCCGTCATGTTGTGATTACGTCCTATCCCATAAACTTCCAGGTCACGCACTCATAAGCCGACCGCCAGCCCGTCTCCGTAGCCAGCGCGTTGCCGCTACGCGAGCCATCCGCCGCTACTGAGACTTCCAGCGTGTGCCAGCGATACGCGCCCCGCTCGAAATCGAAGGTCTCGCCATCATCATCGTAGAGCGCGAACCTGCCCGGCGCATCGCCGTAGTGCCGAACTTCCAGCGGAACGGCTACGCCCGTAGGCGGCGCATGGTCGCATTCGGGTTGTAGAGGTATGATACCCCCATTCCGCACAAAGACGGGAATTTTATCCAAGCCCGGATAGAGCCGATGCGTGGTTCCCCCCTCAAACCGTTCGCCCGTCTCGAAATCGAACCAGTCGCCCGTCGGGAGGTAGAGGTCGCGCCATGTCTCTCCCGCGAAAAGCGGAGCCACGAGTAGCGAATCCCCCAGATACCAGGCGTACTCTTCGTTTGCGAGGCGTGCCGCCTCTTCCGGCGAGGTAGCGGGGGTTTCGGAGAGCGTGAGGGCGCGAATAGGCGGTACGCCCTCAAAATAGTACTTCGCGAACGCAGAATAGAGGTAGGGCGTGAGCCGCATACGCAAACGCAGATACTTGAGAATGATAGGCTCGACTTCGGGGAAAGACCAGGGCTTTACGCCATCCCACCAGGCGTTCAGTTTCGCCATTGCGGAGAAGCAGACCGTCTGCATACGCCGAACCCACTCCTCCGCGCTATCCGCGTTTCGGACTTCAGGAGTCCACAGCAGCCCCGAATAGCCCGAATTGACGAGGGCGCGAATGAACTCGCGATGGTCGTACAGGTCGGAGTAGAGGACGCTCGGAAGAGGCGAAGCGCCCGCATTGGAGGCGCGAATCAGCCCGTAAGTGCGTCGATTTCGCGCTTTGAAGAGGTCGAAAGTTATCTTTTGCAGGGCGAGACCGTATACCTGCCGCATCTGTTCGCCGTCCGCGCCCGATGGAAACGTCGCATGAGCGGGAAACATCCACGAGGCTCCCGTCAGTTCGCTTCCGTCGCACTCGTCGAGTTTGTAGCCCGAAACGCCAATCTGAACATGGTCGGTATCGTGCTGTTCCTTTAGAATCTCTTGGGCTTCGGGTAGAGTGAAGTCGGGCGCGATGCCGCCCCACACCGTATGCGAACCGGAGAGCGGCTCTAACTTGGGGTAGATACGGGCGGAGGGGTGAATGTAGCCATGCTCCCACAGGTTCACCTTGAAGCCGTTCTCGCCCATCTCAGAAACGAACTTCGCGGGGTTGGGGAATCTGTCCGCGCCCCACTCAAAGGTGCAGGGATAACTGTTGGTCTGCCAACCCGGCTCTAACCCGATAACGTCGCAGGGATAGCCGCGCTTGCGAAACTCCAACGCCTCTTCGAGCGCGAGTTTGTCCGTATGCTGAAAGTGAACCCGATGCCAGAAACCCAAGCCCCAACGCGGCGGCAACGCGCCCCCGCCAGAGTAGAGGTTATAACGCTGAACGACCTCAAGCAGGCTGTTACCCGCGAAGACAATCACCTCGAAGTCAGGACTGCCTACCACGATTTCAAGGCAGTGAGACAGGGGCGTGGCTTGCCAGTCGAAGTCGCGTCCTCTATCGCGGAGGGGGTTGGTAGGCGCTCCCTTACGGACTACGGAGCCGCAACAGAACGTGACTATTCGCGCCGTATTGACCAGTATGCCGTAGTTTTGGCTAGAGACGAGGAAGGGAACGGGGGCATGGCTCTCGCCGGTGTCTTGTCGGGGGTCGCTGTTGACGCGCAAATAGCGCGTCCGTCCGCGATGATTAACCTTGAAGAACTGCAGCCCAAGACCATGTAGACTCTCATCGGGGGTGATGGGAAGGCGCAGGACGGTGTTGCACCCTACCGTCTCAAGTTCGGGGGAGGCGAGAGAGGGGGGAAAGCCTACTTCGCCTAACGCATTTAGCGCTTCGATACGCGGCGGAAAATTGAGGAGGGAGAGCGGAGTCAAGGACTCCGGCTCTCCCGCTTGAAAACGCCACACTCCGGGCGCAAGAGACGACCACAGCGGCGTTTCCATTCGATCCTCCTCCTAAAACAACGCGAGAAATGCTCCCCTATTCATGATGCCTACTCCCCTTTCTCCCGCTTGCGGGGGAAAGGGGTTGGGGGATAGGGGGCGAACTAGCCTAGTTTTGCGATAATCGCGTCGGCGTACTGCGAAGTTCCGACGGCGGTGGGGTCGTTCCTGTCCGCCTTCATGTCGTAGGTCACATCCTTGCCTTCGAGGATAACAGCGCCCACCGCTTTCTCAAGGTTGTCGGCGGCGGCGTTTTCGCCAAGGTAGCGAAGCATCAGCATACCGGACAGAATGAGCGCGGTGGGATTGACCCGGTTCTGACCTTTGTACTTAGGGGCGGAGCCGTGCGTAGGTTCAAAGAGGGCGATACCGTCGCCGATGTTCGCGCCGGGCGCGACTCCCAAGCCGCCTACGAGACCCGCGCACAGGTCGGAGAGAATATCGCCGTAGAGGTTCTCCATCAGAAGAACATCGTAGAGTTCGGGCTTCTGAACGAGTTGCATACACATATTGTCCACCAAAACCTCTTGATACTCAATGTCGGGGTAGTCGTTCGCTACCTCCTGCGCCATGCGATAGAAAAGCCCGTCGGTGTACTTCATGATGTTGGCTTTCGCGACGGCGGTCACTTTTTTGCGGTTATTCTGACGCGCATACTCGAAAGCGGCTTTCGCAATCTGACGGCTTCCCGTAATGGAGATAGGCTTCACCGAGATAGCCGAATCTTCGCGAATTTTGCCGCCCGACATATCAATTACCTGCTTGGCTTCGGGGGTATGTACGTCCCACTCAACGCCGGCATAGAGGTCTTCCGTGTTCTCGCGAACAATCACGAGGTCAACATCGGTATACTTCGAGCGAATACCGGGGTAGTACTTGCAGGGGCGAATACAGGCGTAGAGGTTGAGTTCTTTGCGGAGAGCCACGTTCACCGAGCGGAAACCGCCTCCGATAGGGGTGGTGATGGGTCCCTTGAGCGCGACTTTGTTGTGTCGGATACTCTCCAACACAGAGGGAGGAAGGGGCGTCCCCGCAGTCTCCATGATGTCTACGCCCGCCTCTTGAATATCCCAGTTAAACGCGACTCCCGTCGCTTCGAGGACGCGCTTCGCCGCCTCTACCAGTTCGGGACCCGTTCCGTCGCCACGAATCAAGGTTACATTATGCGCCAATGAGTTATCTCCTTTGAAATGTTGTGCGTCTACGACGCTGAGTCAATCTTCAAGAACTATTTTGACACAAAATCCGCGTGTAAATTCAAAAAATCGCGGTTTTTCCTGCGACTTTACGCTTCCAATTTTGCGATAGGCGGTTATGGGAGAGGGAGAGAGCCGCTCGCTTCGCTAAATGGGAGAGAGAACTCTTGGTCAGAATCGCCTACTGTGTAGCGCGAGGGAAGTATCCCTTACGACCCCAAGTAGCCTATAGCGGCTTCATGTCCGCCCAGTTCGCCCCCGCCTTCGCCTCCGTTTTGAGCCGCACCGTTATCTCCGGCGAAACCCCCTCCATAAGTCGCACAATTTGCGGCGTTATCTCCGCAAGGTAGCCCTCTTTCACCTCGAAGAGCAGTTCGTCATGCACCTGCAAAATCATCACGCAGTCCGTAATTTTCTCTCGCTTGAGGAAGTCGTGGACGGCTATCATCGCCAGTTTCATAATGTCGGCGGCGGTTCCTTGAATGGGCATATTGACGCAGGCGCGCTCCGCGAACTGCCGCATACTGAAGTTTGCGCTATCCAGTTCGGGGAAGTAGCGTCGCCGCCCCATCAGCGTCTGCACGTACTTCTGTTCGTGCGCGAGGGCTTTCGTCTGTTCGATATACTGCTTCACGCTCGGCATACGCTCGAAGTAGTCGGTTATCCATGCGTTCGCGGTCTGAACATCTACGCCCAGCGTCTGCGCGAGACTAAAGCCGCCCTGCCCGTACAGCACTGCAAAGTTGATGGTCTTCGCTTGCCGCCTCATGTCCGAAGTGACCTCCGCGAGAGGCGCGCCGAACACCCGTGAAGCCGTCGCCGCATGGATGTCTTCGTCCTGCTTGAAGGCTTCCACGAGAGTGGGGTCTTGCGCGATGTGCGCGAGTAGGCGGAGTTCTATCTGCGAGTAGTCGCAGGAGAGCAGAATTTTGCCTTTGGGGGCGGTGAAGGCGCGGCGAATTTCACGCCCTACTTCGGAGCGCACGGGGATATTCTGCACGTTCGGCTCGGTAGAACTGAGCCGCCCTGTACTTGCCACCGTCTGGTTGAGAGAGGTGTGTATGCGCCCTGTGACGGGGTTGCGAAGTTTGGGGAGCGCGTCGGCGTAGGTGGATTTGAGTTTGGAGATTTCTCGGTATTCGAGTATCTTTCGCGCTATCTCATGCTCTCCCGCCAACTGCTCTAGCAAATCCGCGCCCGTCGAGTAGCCCGTGCGTATCTTCTTACCAGTGGGGAGTTGCATCTTCTCAAAGAGGACAACCTGCAACTGTTTCGGCGAGTTGAGGTTAAATATCTCTCCTGCGAGTTGGTAGACGTGTTGGGCTATCTGTTCGCTCTCTCCCGCCATGCGCGTAGAGAGTTGCACGAGGTAGTCCATATCCACATAGATTCCCGCCTCCTCAATCGAAGCCAGCGTGGGAACAAGGGGCATATCCACCCGCTCCATAACCTCCGACATTTCGAGTTCTTTGAGTTCCGCCTTCATAGGCTCCACCAGCGCGAATATCAGCGCGGCGCGCTTACCGAGCGTTTCAGGCGTGGGTATGGCGACGACTTCGAGCGGCACGCCGAGATAGTCGTTGGCGAGGTCGGGGAGAGAGAAGGCGGAGCGCCCCGCCTTGATGAGAAAGCCCGCTATCTCCGTATCAAATACGAAGGGGGAAACATCAATTCCAGCGCGTTCCAGCAGAATTTCGAGGTATTTGGAGGAGTGCCCTGCCTTCAGAATCGCGGGGTCTTCTAGCATGGAACGAACGGCGTTCACACTCGGACGAAACTCCTCGCTCTTCTCCTCGTCAAAGTCGAACAGTCCGCCAATGCTTTCGCTTGCAGGGGCGGAGGTGTCTAGCGGGAGGTAGTAGGCTTTTTCGTTGGACGCGGAGAAGGCGATTCCGTGCAGAACGCCCTGCATGGCGCTTCCGTCGGCGTGGGGCAGTATCGCTACCTTTTTCGCCGCAATAACCTCATTCAGCGCGTTGTCTAGCGCGTCTTGCGAGGCGACTATCTCTACTGTCGGGGCGAACTGCGCGGTCAAGGATTGGGAGGACTGTGCGTTCAACTCCTCTTCGGGCAGAGGAATGCGGCGCAGGAGGCTACGGAATTCGAGGTCTAGGAAGAAGTCGCGTAGCCCGCGCCACGTTTCGGCGGTGGGCGCGTAGGGTTCGATGTCGTGGTCGAATGGCACATTTATTTCGATGGTGGCGAGACGCTTGGAGGCGCGGGCTTGCTCTTGATTCTCCCTCAGCGATTTTTGCGCTTTGGGAGGCGTAACCTCATCCAGTTTCTCTATTAACTCCTCAACAGAGTTCCATTTCTGGAGGAGAGCGGTTGCCGTCTTTTCGCCAACGCCAGGAACGCCGGGGATGTTGTCGGAGGTGTCTCCTACCAGCGCCTTCCAGTCGGCTATCTGCGAAGGGGTGATTCCGTATCGCTCCACAACGGCGGCGGGGTCGTAGATTTTAATGTCGGTCACGCCGCGCTGAGTCATTAAAACGTGAACATGGTCGGTCACGAGTTGGAGTTGGTCGGAGTCTCCTGTAAAAATCCCGACTTCGTAGCCTTTCTCCGCGCCGCGCCGTGCGAGAGTGCCTATCAGGTCGTCGGCTTCGTACCCCGCCATCTCCGCCGAAGCGATACCAAACGCCGCGATAAGGTCTCTCGCAACGGGCATCTGTAGTTTGAGGTCGGAGGGAGTTTCAGGGCGGTGCGCTTTGTACGCCTCGTACTCCTGACTGCGGAGAGTGGGCGCGTGCGCGTCCCAACAGACGACCATAGCGGTAGGAGTTTCGGCGCTGAGGACGGTGAAAATCATGTTCGCGAAGCCGTAGAGCGCCCCCGTAGGGCGGTTGTCGCGTGTGGTAAGCGGGCGACCTCCAAAGAAAGCGCGGAAGAGTAGACTGTAGGCATCTATGAGAACCAAACGCTTGCGGGGCTGTTCATCCGCCATATTGAAGGAAACTCCTTTGGAAAATTGAACGTCTCTCTTAGCCCCTCTCTAATAAGTCCCTCCCCAAAAACGGAGAGGGACTTGCTAAAGAGAAGGTTCCCCAATCCCATCTCGCTACAAGAGGCTCTGCGGGATAGGTTTTACCCTCTAACTATTTGCAAGCGTAACCGCGGTCATCAGCGTGCGTACCCAACAGACAAGGAACCCGATACCGCCTATCAAATACGCCACAAAGCCTAGCCCCGCAAAAATGCCCGCACGCGACACCAGCCCTAGAAATGCCACGAGGAGACCGCCTAGTAGCAGATAGCCGCTAATTTTGAACGTGTTCACTGCGCCCTGCGCTTGCGACTCAGCCAGTTGGTTATTCACCCCTACAGCAATCTGCCTAAAACCCGCACAGATGCAGTACAGCGCCCCGAAGTAGAGGCAAACCGCCACAATGCCAAAAATCACAACTCCCGCCACAACTCCCGCCGCCGCTCCTCCCATTACCGCCATCTGTTCCGGTGTTAGGTCTTGCGAACTAGCGCCGCTCATGGGCTGACCTGTAGGGCTAATTAAGCCCGCATTACGGTTGCGTTGTCGCGGAGATACCCCTGATGACGCTCCGAAGGGGTTGTTCCGCCCTGTGGTCGTAGTGAAGCCCGGCGACTGCGCTAGAGGGTTAGGCTGTTGTGATGAGAAGAGCAGACCAAAGGTAGAGAGAAGCGTCCAAGCCGACATCGCCAAAGCCACAAACGCAATGGTCTTTACTTTAGTCGCCCGCCACACCAGAACCATTCCTACAGCCATCGTTGCGAGTGCAACCCAAGCGAAGAGGTTTAACAAGCGCATACTACCTATGGCGGACATCATCGCTTCCGGTTTTCCAGAGGATATCGCTCCCATGACAGACGAAAACATCCAAACGATACTCACAATGATGATGGCAATGTAGGCGTACCCGCCGTAGCCGTACATCAGTAGCCCCTTGCGGTTTTTCTCCATGTCCACATCCATACTGGGGTAGGGATAGGGAGACTGATGGGCGTTGTAAGCCGCTGGTTGGGGCGCTTGAGCGTACCCCTGTTGCGGAGGCGCATAGGGACTGGGCGAGCCTAAGCCCTGTTGCGGATTGATAGGCGTGTACTGCGGGGGCTGATAGGAGGGAGCCTGTTGCGGAGAGATAACCTGCGTGGGAACCTGCGCCTGCGAGGCATCCTGCGGAGGGCGAAGGGCATTTAACGCCTGTTGCGCCTGCGGGTACTCCGGCTGAAGCATGAGGGCTTGCTCGAAAGCGGTAGCCGCTTCGTTCGCCCAACCCGCCTTTTGAAGCGCAATACCGAGATTGAAACGCGCCTGCGCGTTGGACGGCTGTAGGTGTACCGACTGCGTAAGGATGGTCACAGCGTCGTTGGCGCGGTTCGCCTGAGCGTAGGCGGCTCCAAGATAGAGGTGCGCGTTAAAGTCGTTAGCGTCGTTCTGAATCGCCTGTTCCAAAAGAGGTATCGCGGCGTTTGCATCGCCCCGCTTCAATGCTTCCAAACCCTGGTCGCTTTCCGTAGACATAGTGCCCCTGCCTTTCCAAAAGATGTGTCGCATGATAAAATGACTGACTTACGTTACGCAGATAGAGCAGACCTGACCCGCATCCCAAAACAGGAGCGGCGGACTAGCGCGTAACGCGAGTTACTATTTTTGTATTCGCTTTGCAGAGAGATAACTCCTTCTTGCCGTGTAAAAAAGGTACAATAGATACCAGATACCTAAAAATTTAGCAACGAGCATAACTGGCGTTCACGAAGAGACACTTCGGGGGAATGCGCGTTGAGGAAAGCGTCGCTCGCCTGGGCACTCTCGACACACTTTCGAGAGGCTGAGGCGATTTTTTGCGTCTTAGCCGCTCTTACGACCACCGTTTTTGCACAGAAAAGGAGTTTGAAACATGGCTGGACAGGCTACAGAAAAGCGTCGCGCTCTACTCAGCGTCTCCGATAAGTCGGGGCTGACGGAGTTCGCTCAGGGTTTGGCGGCGCTAGGTTTTGAGATTATTTCGACGGGCGGGACGGCGACAGCCCTCGCCAACGCGGGGCTTTCCGTCCTCAATATCAGCGAAGTGACTGGATTTCCTGAGATGCTAGAGGGGCGCGTCAAGACTCTCCATCCCGCGGTGCATGGGGGACTGTTGGCTGACCGCGCCAAGCCTGAACACCTCGCGGCTATCGCGGAGCATGATATTCGCCCCATCGACCTTGTGTGCGTGAACCTCTACCCGTTTGCGGCGACGGTGGCGAAACCAAACGTAACTCTAGAGGACGCGATTGAGAACATAGACATAGGCGGACCTGCAATGATTCGCTCGGCGGCGAAGAACCACACGGGCGTGGCGGTTGTGGTGAACCCCGCCGACTACTCCGCGATATTAGAGGAGATGACCGCGAATGAGGGGAGCCTCAGCCTAACGACGCGCCGTCAACTTGCGGCGAAGGCTTACGCGCATACCGGGCAGTACGACGCATACATTAGTCAGTGGCTTCTACAGCGTTTCGCGAAAGAGGCGGGGAGCGATGCGCCCGACTTTCCGCAGGAGATGGCGCTGGGCTATCGCAAGGCGCAGGACTGTCGCTACGGCGAGAACCCGCACCAACGCGCTGCGTTCTATGTACAGCCGGGAGTAACTGAGCCGTGCGTCGCGAACGCGAAGCAGTTGAGCGGCAAGGAGCTCTCCTTCAATAACATCTACGACCTGAACGCCGCCCTTGAGACCGCGAAGGAGTTTACGGAGGAGGCGCAACCCTGCGCCGTGATTATCAAGCACACGAACCCCTGCGGCGTTGCTCTGGGGGCTACGCTTGCGGATGCGTTTCAGAAGGCGCGAATGGGCGATTCTATCTCGGCGTTCGGGGGGATTCTCGCGGTGACTCGCCCGATTGATGTGGCTACCGCCGAAGAGATAACGGGCAAAAACACCTTCTTCGAAGCGATTATCGCGCCCGGCTACGAGGCGGCGGCGATTCCCATCCTCACCGAAAAGAAGAAGTGGGGCGCGAACCTGCGCCTACTCGAACTCGGAGACCTGACAGGATGGCGGGAGAAGGCGGGCGCGACAGGGAACGACTACAAGCGAGTGACGGGCGGTATCCTCGTTCAGTCGCCTGACCATATTGTGATAACGGCGGCGGATTTGAAGGTCGTCACGAAACGCGCTCCCACGCAAGACGAGATTGAGGAGCTGCTCTTCGCGTGGAAGATTGTGCGACACGTCAAGAGTAATGCGATTGTCTTCACGAAGGGGCGGCAGGTGGTGGGCGTAGGCGCGGGACAGATGAACCGCGTCCGCTCGGTGCGTCTCGCTGTGGAACAGGCGGGCGAACAGGCGAAGGGCGCTGTCGTGGCTTCCGACGCTTTCTTCCCATTCCCAGATGGTCCCGAAACGGCGGCTAAAGCGGGTATTACCGCTATCATCCAGCCCGGCGGTTCTGTGAAAGACGCTGAGACGATTGAGGTTGCGAACCGCTACGGTATCGCGATGGTGTTTACGAGCGTGCGGCACTTCCTGCATTAAGGGCGAGTTACCTTGTACATAGGCATCCTGTATCGCGCTATCCAGGATGCCTATGCGCCCGTTCGCGCTTCTTCCTACTAGAGTGAATGAGGCTTGCGTATCCCTCTTGACATTGCTTGAGAGACAAGTGTATACTTTGTTTTAGGAGCGACCATTTGTGAGAGGAGACTATAAATTATGACAACCTTTGCGCCACTCTCTCCGAAAGTCAAGCGTTGGACGGTGGAGGAGTGCGAAAACCTCAGAACGTTGGGCGTATTACAGGGACGCTATGAACTGATTGAAGGGATGATAATCGATAAGATGGGAAGCGGAGGAAGACACGCTAAACTAACGACGATTCTGATGGCGCTTTTACTGCGCCTGTTTTCAGGAGACCAGATTCGCGTACAGCACTCAATTCGCATTTTGGACGCATTGGGGCGCTACAATAAGCCGGAGCCAGACATCGCCATAACAGCAGAGGGCGCTATCGCTTATGACGATAACCCCCTTCCCGAAGACATTCTTCTCGTCGCAGAAGTCTCGGATAGTAGCCTCGAATACAACATGACCACGAAAGCGAACCTCTACGCCCGTGTCGGCATACCGGAGTACTGGATAGTGGACGCGGAGGGCGAACGCCTTCTTGTTCACCGCGAACCGTCCGAAACGGGGTACGCGGCGGTAACGATACTGCTGGCGGGAGATACGGTAACCCCGCTCTCTCGCCCGGACGGCGCTTTGCCTGCCGCGGATTTATTTCCGAAGGCGAAGGGGGAAGCTTAGTAGCGGTGACGCTACAGCGCCTCAGACTTCGTCCTAATCACTTCAATTCACTCCAGTCTGGCGCGTAGTTCGGCATCTTTGTTTCGTCGCTGACTTTCTTCCATGGCAAGGTTGGAATGATAGCGTCTATATGTCTTTCAATGCCCTCAAGAGCCTTTGCAGGGGATTTCTCGTATTTCGCATGGAACTCTCTCCCCCAAGCCTTTACCGTTTTGCGCCTGCCGCTTTTTATTACGCTAACGACCGCATACGGCATATCGGATGCCACAAAACCGTAGGATGGCTTCAATTTACCGAAATGGCTATCTTCTATCAATTTGGCTAAACGCACGAATTCTGACTGCGGGATTGTCGCTCTATACGTCCCCCGTTCATGTTCTCGCAAGCCGTACCCGATATAGGTCGCTGTTCCGTCGCTCTGTAACGTCAACGTATAGAATGGGCTAGGGTTCATTGTGAAGCCTGGAACACGCTGAATCGTAATCTCCGTAATTGGAAGGGGCGTTTTGCTTGCGGCTTTAATTGCGTTTAACGCCTCCTCTGATGTGCCGTTTTTTGTAGTACGGCATCCTGCAAACGCCAAAACTATGAGGAGAACGTTGAGCGTCTGACACAACCTGCGTCGCCGAATCGAGTAGCCCGGATGGTTCTCGCCTGGCATGAGTTCGCCCCTTTCCAGAGACAGGAGAGAATACGAGTTAATGTTGGGCGACTTCGATTGCATAGACTCTCCTGAACCGCTTTGCGAGGCGAGCGGTATTCAAATCGCTACTCTGTTCCAGGTTATGTATGATGCGCCTTACTTTTGGGTAACGTCGCGGCTTGTTGGATTTCGCCCAGTCGCCGGATACAGAGTAAGCGCATTCCGCAAGACTCTTCATATCATCAGGGCTAGATGCCGCCACCAAAAGGCGCCCCGGGTATTTCAAGAATAGTTTTCCGATGGTATCCAGACTATCCTCTGCCATAAAGCCATCCACAGGGGCGCGAAGGTATGCCCGCATCAGGGGAGCCGAGTGATTTCTGGAGTAAAGCGTTTTCACCGCGCCCGCCACCCCCTGCGCCCCGTAAGGGTCTTGTCCTTGAGGTTTGAACCCAGCCTCTTGAAGTTTAGCGGGCGTGTGCTTCATCAAATGTATCGATTCAACCACGCGGAGGGCGTTCTTTTCAAAGTCAATCCCATAATACGCCAGAACAAAAGAGACGCTTGTGTAGGCGCGGGTTCCCCGGTAAAGCGCCTTTCGGATAGGGGTGAGGCGACGTGCAATCTCGGCAGACGGCATCCTATCAAAAAAACGTTTGGCGGCTTTATGCGCTGACATCTCCGCCGCCTCTTGCTCGGAAGCAACGCCCCAAAAACCATACCGCGCGAGACACCATCGCACTAGAGTCCTATCCTCTTTCGAGAGTGGAGGAGAAGATAGTATGGGAATATCCGTCGCGGGAACGGTGTGCGCCCCGGAGTCGCTCGTCCAGAAGGGCGCTTTTGTTTGCTGCTTTGACGGAGTTTTAGACGCGTTGTTGGCGGCGGCATAACTGTAGAGGAGAGTCGAGAAGAGCGTAACAACAAGCCCGACACGAAGAAAGACGGCGCAGATTCGGTTGAAATGCGTTGCAGGCATGGGGATTGGCCCTCCTAATTTGTTGAATACGGCGGATACCGTTCAAAGCCGGCAAACATGGGTTAAAAAAGCGTTTTGCGCTCTTTTTTCATTATTCGCTATCTAAACGCCGATTCCTCCTCACTTCAACTGCCCCCGCAACGCCTCTGCCGACGTAACCGGCTCCTTGCAAACGAAGTTCGTGCAGACGTAGGCGGCGGGCTTGCCGTCGCGAAGGGAGCGCCCCTCAAGAAGCGGAACGCCCTCTGGAAGCGACTCGCCATCGGGAGCGAACGCGACGACGCGATTCGGGAGGTAGGTTTCGTAAATAACGCGGCGCAGGGCTTGCGTTTCGGGGGCGTTCAGGTCGCCGACAAGGGCTATCTCTTTCGGGGAGTCGAGGTAGAAGTCCAGAACGCTCAAGCCCCGCGCAAAACCGTAGGGCATTTTTTGATAGACATCGCCTAGACTCCGCAACATTCGCGCAGTCCGCTCCCGATAGTCGTTGCGCCCCAGCAGGAGGGAGAGTTTCAGCATGACCTCCATCGCCACCGAGTTGCCGCTCGGCGTGGCGTTGTCGTCCCAGTCTTTCGGGCGATGGACAAGGGCTTCGTGGTCGCCGCTCGTCGTAAAGAATCCGCCGCCCTCCTCGTCCCAGAAGTAGGTCAGCATGGAATCCATCAGTTCCGCCGCCGTGTTCAGCCACTGCCCGTCGCCCGTCGCCTCGTAGAGCCACAGTAGCCCCTCCGCATAGCAGGCGTAGTCCTCAAGATAGCCGTTCAGTTTCGCTTTGCCGTTTCGGGCGGTGCGAAGAAGCCGTAAATAGCCCTCCTTATCCCTGAAAGCGAGGGTTGAAAGTACGAAATCAGCGTTGCGAATAGCCGCTTGCAGGAAGTCTTCGCGCTCGAAAATAAGGTAGCACTCCGCGAACCCGCACAACATCATCCCGTTCCAGGCGGTCAGGATTTTGTCGTCGAGACCGGGCTTCACGCGCTTTTCGCGCTCTGCAAGCAGTTTCGCTCGCGCCCCATCCAGAGCCGCCGCCGTCTCCTCTAGCGATAAGCCGAACTGTTTTGCAACGCCCCGCGCATCCTTCACCACGTGGAGAATGTTCGTCTCCTCCCAGTTGCCGTGTCGGGTCACATCGTAGAAAGCGGAGAAGAGCGCCGCGTCGCGCTCCCCAAGCAGGGCGACGACCTCCGCCTCCGACCAGACGAAAAACTTGCCCTCCACGCCCTCGCTGTCCGCGTCCTGCGCCGAGTAGAAGCCCCCGTCCGCGCTCGTCATTTCCCGCAGAACATACTCCAGAGTCTCCTCCGCTACTCCCCGATAGAATGCTTTGCGCGTTACCTGATAGGCGCGGGCGTAGGTCTGAACCAGTTGCGCGTTATCGTAGAGCATCTTCTCGAAGTGGGGCGCGAGCCATGTCGCGTCCGTGCTATAGCGATGGAAGCCCCCGCCGAGTTGGTCGTACATACCGCCCAGCGCCATGCCGTGCAGCGTCTTCTCCACCATGTCGAGGGGGTCTTGTCGGCGTGTGCGGGCGTGGAGTTTGAGGAGAAAGTTCAGCGTGTCCGGCTGAGGAAACTTAGGCGCTCCCCCGAATCCGCCGTGCGTCGAGTCGAAACGTTGCGCCAGTTGACTGTACGCCGTATCCAGCATGGAGGTCGTGAGCAGTTCACCGGAGGCGCGGGAACCTAGTTCGCTCTCCGTCGCCAACGCCTTCGCGATGTCCGCCCCCTGCTGTTCCAGTTCGCCGCGCCTGCTCGTCCACGCTTCGGCAATCGCATAGAGGAGGCGCGGAAAGCCCGGTTTGCCGTACATATCCTGCGGAGGGAAGTAGGTTCCGCCGTAGAAGGGCTTCCCGTCCGGCGAGAGAAAGACCGTCATGGGCCAGCCCCCCTGCCCCGTCAGCAGTTGCACCGCCGTCATGTAGATAGCGTCTACGTCGGGGCGCTCCTCCCTGTCCACCTTCACGTTCACAAAGTAGCGGTTCATTATCGCGGCGATGTCGGGGTTCTCGAAACTCTCCCGCTCCATCACGTGACACCAGTGACACGCCGAGTAGCCCACCGAGAGCAGGACGGGGCGATTGGTCTCCCGCGCTATGCGGAACGCCTCCTCGCCCCACGGGAACCAGTCCACGGGATTGTGGGCGTGTTGGAGGAGGTAGGGGCTAGTCTCGTCGCTCAGGCGATTGGTGTGCAGGGGAGTGGTCAATGGCGTTAATCCTTTGGTTTGGTATCTGTCTTCCCGTTCTCGAAGCCGCCGTTCCAGTTGAAGATGTTGCCGCCAAGCC
The DNA here is from genome assembly GCA_903821495.1 of uncultured Chthonomonas sp. GTDB lineage: Bacteria > Armatimonadota > Chthonomonadetes > Chthonomonadales > Chthonomonadaceae > CAIJLM01. The sequence continues at coordinate 22,808 of CAIJLM010000263.1, forward strand.
GACCGTAGAGCGGGTTATGTAGCGGGGAGGCGGCGTAGTAGGCGACCTTCACCACAACGATATGCCCGTCTGCGGCGACAACCGCCGTCTTACCCGTTCGAGCGGAGGGGTAGGGGCTGTAGCCGTCTATGCGCTCCGTCGTATCGGTGTACTCCCAGACGGCGATAGGTCTCTTGTCAGAGGTTGGCGAAAGGGGGTCGCGCCACGCGCTACCCGCCTCCACAAAGAGAGCGGTCTGAGCGGGAATTTCAAGGTTTTCGAGCGGGTAAGCCCCCTTGCCGAAGGTATTCCAGAAGCGATAGTTCAGGGCGTACCCTGTGGCGACGGGCTGTCTATTTCGGGCGTGGAGGGTGTTCGGAAGCAGGGGGTTGAGCGGGTTTTCGAGGTTGCTTGGGTCGATATAGGCGGAGAGAAGTTCCGTCCAGCTCGTTAGTTTACCGTCCGCATCTACGTAAGACATGGGCGTTGGCAGACCGTCCCAGTCTTGCGCGTAGAGCAGGTAGCCTATTCCTAGTCGGCGTAGATTCGTGAGACCCAACTGGATTTTCTGGTCTTCAAGAGACTTCTGTAACAGCGTATAGCCTATAAAGCCCGCTATCGCCAGCAGTAGCCCTCCGCCAATAACCAATCTAGCGCGTTTCGGGTTCATCATGCGCGTCTCTGTCTCTAAGCCTCCCACTGATATTTTTCGATACGCTTCGCCCCCAGTGTTAGGGAGGTAAAGACGATATACGCCGTAAGCGCAAGGTGTAGTATACCCGCAAGAAGCCAGATAAGATACGGCTTATCCGGGTTCCAGAACTGTAGATAGAGCCATGCGCCTAGCATAGCGACAAAGGTAACGCCGATATAGACGACAGCGCCGAAAAAGCCGAGTACAAGCGCCCATACGCTCACCCGTTGCGCCGGATTCTCGTAGATGAAGCGAGGAAAGGTGGCGGAGATTCCCACGCCCAAGCCGCATAACCCGCCCGCGCAAATCATTACGAAAAGCGGAAGAATCAGCGCGAAATACCACTCCATCCGTCCTACGACAATGGTGTAGAGGATGAAGAGTCCGCTAATGCCTCCCGATACCAGCGTACTCATCACGAACTTCGCCCAGAGAAGCCGTCTGCCTGTGTTCGGAGAGGAGAGGTACTGCCAAAAACTCTGCCCCTCTAACCCAATGGAGGAGAGGGAGAGAATACTCGTCTGCATAAAGAGGATAATACCGACCATCGTGAACGACAGAGGCAGAAATCCCTCTCGCATATCCGTATCGCCGCCCGTCATCACCAGTACAAGAGGCACGACAATCAGCAGGGCGGGCATGAGTAGTTGAGAGAGAAGAACGGTATCGCGTTGGACGTAGATAAGGTCTTTACGGATAAGCCCCGCGATTGGCATAGCGAAGTAGCGATACCAGCCTCTGCTGAACGAGGATGCCTCCCCTGCGAACGCGCCTGCGCCCTCCTCCTCCTCTGCAACGCTTGCGGCGGAGATGTTCAACTCTCCGAGTTTCAGGCAGAGCAGAAACAGCCCCCCGTTTATCCCCGTGATAAGCGCGAGATAGGCGAGAGCGCTTCTCCATGTCGCTTCGGGGTGGACGAGGGCGCGAAGCAGGGAGACGAACCAAGCGGATGGCATGACGCGAGGTATCACAGAGGTCGGGATTTTCGGCATGACGGGCGCGGAGAGCATACTTCCCGAAAATACGTCATGATGGAGCGGGATGTGTTGCGCCTGCACAAGGACAATCACGCAGACAAACAGCCCCATTATCACGTTCAGGAGGGCGATAACGGAGCGTATACGCCGCATACCCAGCAGTTGTAGCAGAATGAGTAGCCCTAGCGACGTGAACAGGATAGGCAGTAGCGCGAACTGCGCCACCATAACAGGCAGTAAGGTCCACCCCAATAGGCTGACCTTGAGGGCGAAGGCGCACGCTCCTATTGCAGGAACTCCTAACACCATGAACTGCAAAGAACTGGTTACAGTTGCATCTATCAACTTCGCGGCGATGATGGCGCGGGGGGGCAGAGGCGCGTGAAAGAGCAGGGTGTAGTCTTTAGATTGCAGGAGAGTGGAGGCGATAAACGGCACGGCTCCCGCAAAAAGAAACAGGAAGAGGAGATAGAAGACCTGATAGGAAATCTCATTGAGGGCGCGAATCCGTTGCGCGAAGGCGAACAGCCCTGCAAACAACCAAAACACTCCCGCGAACATAAGAACCCCAAGTAGGCTGAGGAGCGCTGTCCAAACAGGATGACGACGCAGGGAATCGAAGAGGGTGTTTTTAGCGCTTTGCAGGCGGACTCGCATTAGTAGGAGAAACATAGAACGCCGTAGCCCCCTTCGTTGTAATCTGTTCCTACATTATAGCCCCTGCTACGCCATATCGCGCAATAGCCTTCGCAATGTAAGAGGTGCGCGGGGCTACTCTACATACATGGTAGCGAGAGGTTTGCGGAACCCGGGTGGCTGAACGTAGTTCACCCACTGCTGCTGCTCTTTGGGGGTGAGAGTGTCGAAAACCTGCTGTTCCGCCCGGGTCTTCCACTCGTCCAACTCATGCGCGACTTTGGAAGTAGGGGACATAAAAGCGGGCGCGCCCGCTGTACGGCTTCCACTCTCCTGTTTCCACTCCTGAAGCGCCTCATCCAAGCGCGTTTCCGTACGCCGTTGAAGGTCTCCCAACACCTCCTCCGCCTTGCGCCGCACTTCGGGTCGCAACTGTAGCCTCGTCGCGACCTCCTCATCCGCCAGCGACAAAATCCCTTTTTTAAGACGCGCTATCCTATTGGCTTCTTCAAAACGCTTCGCCGTCTCTGCATCGTATTCGTAGTACCCCGCTTCATGCGCTCTGGTTTGGGCTTGCGCCGTAGAGCGCGTACTCGCCTGCCATGGCGAAATACGAAACACGACGAAGGTTCCCGCCATGAAGAGGGTTGTCGTAAGGAATGGGTTGTAAAGCGTCTTTCTCATTGAACAGTGTCTCCCTGTTTTTATCAACCTAGATTATTCTGCCTATATTTGGCGGTCTCTTCTCCACTCTGTTACTCAAAAGACGAGGCAGGGCGCGGCAAGTTTCGGCAGATTTACAAAAAACATTTGGAATGTCGGGATTGCGCTCTCCTTATCGCGCAGAGGGTGGGGAGAATCGTAGGGGCGTGTAGAATAGTAACACGCAACCCAACTCTTGTTCTGGAAGGAGGCGTAACCATGTCGGCGAAAAGCGTAGCGCCCGCCCGCCTCTGCGCTCTCTTATCTCTTATCATAGCGTCGCTTCTGTTGTTGAGCGGGGGGTGTTCGCGCCCCGCGCCTGTCTCCCCGCCCCCAACTGATGGCGCTACTTCGGCGACAGCGGATGGCGGCGTTCGCTTTGTGAATGTCGCCGCCAACGCAGGGCTAAAGTATCGCTGGGAAGCCCCCGCCCGCCGCCCTCTTACCATCCTGGATAGTATTGGGAACGGTTGCGCTTTCCTCGATTACAACAACGACGGAAACCTCGATATTCTGCTCGTCGGCTCCAAACTCGCGCTCTATCAGGGAGATGGCAAGGGCAAGTTTAAGGATGTCACCGTGCAAGCGGGACTCGCGAACCTTAGCGGACATCTCCTCGGTTGCGCCGTGGGGGACTACGACAACGACGGCTACCCCGACCTCTACATCAGCGGCTACCATACGGGGCTACTTCTGCACAACGTAGGCGGTCAGCGATTCGAGGATGTCACTCGCGCCGCAGGAGTACAACCGCAGTCATGGGGAACCTCCGCCGCCTTCGGCGATATAGATGGCGACGGCAAACTCGACCTCTATGTTGGCAACTATGTACGTTTCGACTCCTCCTCTCAACAACTCTGCAAAACCAACGCGGTCGATACCAGTTGTCCGCCGGGAATCTACGATGGCGCGCCGGGGCGGCTCTACCGTAATCTTGGCGGAGGGCGCTTCACGGATGCGACTCGCGCATGGGGCTTACAGGCTTCGCTCGGAAAAACGCTAGGAGCTGTATTTGCAGACTTCGATGGCTCTGGGCGGCAGAGCCTCGCCCTCGCGAATGACGAGGTTCCCGGCGAACTGTATCTGAATAGGGGCGGCTCTTTTGTGAATATCGGAGCGACTTCGGGGCTTGCCTACTCCAACGTGGGGCAACCGCAGGCGGGGATGGGACAGGATTGGGGGGATTATGACAACGACGGCAGACTCGACCTTACGGTGATGACCTTCTCCTCCGAACTCAAGCCCGTCTATCATAACGAGGGAAACCGTCTTTTTACGGACAACTCGAACCAGTTGGGGCTTTCAAACGTAACGATTCCGTATGTCGCTTTTGGCGTGAAGTGGCTGGATGCGGATAACGATGGCTGGCTCGATTTGATGATAACTAACGGGCATACCTCCGATAATATCGCCGAAACGGGGCAAGCCTACACCTACCGCGAGCCTACGCTCTTCCTGAAAAATGAGAAGGGAACTCGTTTTAATCGCGTCTCGCTTCCCGATTTAGACCGCCCCATTGTCGGGCGGGGACTCGCTATCGGCGACTACGACAACGACGGACGTATGGACGCGCTCATCGTGGATTCGGAGGGCGAAGTCGTTCTTCTGCACAACGAAACGCCAAAAGCGGGACACTGGCTCGCCCTGCGACTTATTGGCGCGACAGGAAACCGAGACGGCTACGGCGCGGAGGTGACGCTTGAGACCGCGACGCGAAAAATCACGCGCCACTGCCACGCGGACGGCTCCTACCTCTCTAGTAGCGACCCGCGTGTTCATTTCGGCTTGGGCGCGGAGGCGGAGGCGAAAAAAATAGTGATACGCTGGACGAACGGCAAAACGCAGACCCTTGGAAACGTCAAGGCGGACGCTATTCTCATCGTCAAAGAGGGAGTCTCTACGAAATGAAACGCCCGCTTCTACTGGTCTCAACTCTTGCGGTTCTCGCCACTGTGTGGGGTGTTACGATAGCGCGTGACCGCCAGTTTCGCAGTTGGATAGCCACCGCGCCACGTAACGAGGCGGAGGCTTATGTCGCCTCGCATCCCGACCAGCCCGACGCGCTACTGCGCCTCGCTTTTCTGCTTCGTAGCGCGGGAGAGCGAGAGGCGGCGGAGAGACGGGCGCGTCACGCTGTAGAGGTTGCGCCGAGCGATGAGCGATGCTGGGTGGAGTATTCACGGGCGGCAAGCGACGACAAAGAGGCGATACGGGGACTGGAAGGCTTCTTGAAACTACAGGCGGATAGCGCTCCCGTTCGGGCGGAGTTGGCGCGGCGCTACCTCTTGGCGGGAGACGTTTCCACTACGCGACCGCTTATCGAAAAGGCGCTACAGGCTTCGCCCGAATCGCCGGACGCGAACCGGGTGCAGGGCGACCTCTTCTCGGTGTTGCGCCAACTGCCCGACGCGGAGAAGGCGTATCGCAAATCGCTCGCCCTGCACGACGACAACGAGACCCGCCTCGCCCTCGCTCGAACGCTCATTCCCCTGCAACGCTACGCCGAGATAGCGGGGCTATGCGCCCCCGTTGTAAAGGCGGGCGTTTCCTCCGAAATCTCGCAGGAACAGCGCGCTGAGGCGCTCGTCTACACCGCTGGCGGTAGGCTCTACGCCCCCCTAACTCCGCAGGAGATAGAGGGGCTACAGGCGCAGTTGCGAGAGGCGGATTCGCTCTCCAACGCGCTTCACGCAGAGGAGAGGTTTCTCGCGCCCTACTTTCTGGGGGAGAGTTTTCTGCGCTCTGGCAGACCAAAGGAGGCGATAGAGCCTCTGGAGCGAAGCGTTAAACGGAACCCGATGTTTCCGGGAAGTCTCTTTTCGCTTTCAAGGGCGTACCGCCTCGCCGGAGAGAGCGCGAAGGCGGATAGCGCTACCGTCCGTCATGCGCGTATTAGCCGCCTTCTAGGAGAGTTGGAGATGTATAGCAATCGCCTGACGCAGAAGCCGGACGATGCGGAAGCCATGCTACGCCTTGCGGGAACCTTCGAGGAGATGGGGAACAAGGGGCAAGCCATCTCCCTCTATCGAAAACTGGCGGCGCAAGAAAAATACGCGGATACGGCTCAGAAGCGGCTCAAGGCGCTGTTGCAGTGAGCGGCGCTGTTTTCCTACTCCAAACAGCCCAACATAGAGGCGATATAGGTAATTTGCCCCTGATGGTACGTCATATTCCAGTAGGGAAACGCGAGTATCTCCGCAAGCGAAGACTTGCCCCAAGGCAGGTCTACCTCCGCCTCTAACTCGTCATCGGGAAACGCGCCGATAACTGCGACTGCTTTGCGCGTATTCTCTTCCAGAAGGGCTTTGAGGCTCTCCCAATCCAGCGCGGAGACCTCCGCTTTTGCACTCAGAAAACTCTCAAAACCGCCGGAGGGCCATACACGAGTTTGAATGAGCGTTACGGTGTATCCGTTCAAGACAGCGCACTCAGCCACTTGGTCGAGGGCGGTTCTGCTCTTGGCTTCCGGACTCCATGCGCGTCTGTCTTCGGGGAGGCGGAGGTAGGCGGTTACGAGTTCCGCGGCGGCTTTGGTGGCAGACGTAGCCAAAAAGGTTTGGAGGGTGAGAGACATTAAGAGGCTCCTTCGTAGGTAGTTGGTGAGCGTCCGCAACTGCTCTGCGTTCGCATCCACTACAGTATACGAAGAAGCCTCTTGAAAAGTGGCGCTACTACGAGAAAAAAATACACTCATTTTTGTTTTTATAAGAGAGAAAGCGCCCCGAACTCAGACGCGCCAACTTGTGATAGATACTAAGCATAGAAGGCGATGTTGCGCCATACAGTGCGCCAAACGCCCCCCTCCTTGCGAAGCATATAGGTTCCAGCGGCTCCATGAGGCGTAGGTCCGAAGTGAAAACGCACTACAACGCGGTTTCCGTCTTGGGAGTAGCCCGGAAGACCGACAGCCGCCCAACCGCAGGCTTTGGGATGCCTCTTCTCGAACGTTCGCCACGATGTGTCAAGCGAGGGGACAAGAACAATCTCCGTGTGAACAGGCTTGAAATCGGTCAAACTAATGGGAGCGGAGTTGCGTCTCATCAGGCTCTGACGAATATCGACGGTTATCTCTTGCGCTTGGCTCTCCGTCAACTCGCCGTTCATCTGCTCCTCGTCAAATAGTCCGCTCGTCTTATTCTCCAAAGCGATTTGAGGCTGACCTTTCTCGAAATCGAAGAGGCTACTTCCGTACTCTTTATGCGTCCGCAAGTCCAGAAGCAGGGTCTCCCAGACCCTCCTATCCTCTTCCGTTACCTGCCGCTCTTTGTCCCACTGTTGCGCTTTAATGCGGTCTCGCTCGCTCTCTTTCTGGAACAGCGCGTCCCACTCGCGCTGCGCCACATCCCGCTCTTTTTGCAGACTGTAAGACGACGCGCCTTGCCGCCGGCTTTCCTAAGTAGCGCCGCTTTCTCTACGTTATCTGACATAACGGAGTATTTGTACGGCAAAAGGGCGTATTCTAGCGGAGTGAACCCAAAGTGGCGCGAATTCACGTTCGCCCCGCGCTTCAGAAGCAGTTTCACGGTTGCCGCATCCGCCGTTTGAACCGCCATGAAGAGCGGCGACTGGCTTCCCTTATTGACATCAGCCCCATTATCTAACAGGAGTTGAATAGTCTCTCGCTGAGACCCATTGGCGGCGAAAACGAGCGCGGTATCGCCAGAGGCGTTCAAGGCGTTTGGGTTCGCGCCTCGCGCCAAGAAAAGGCGAACGAGGGCGGTATGATAAGAGGTGACGGCTTCCATCAGAGGCGTGTGGTCGTACTCCCCGCCATCGTTTACATTGGCTCCTTTTTGAAGCAGTAGACGCGCCATGCCTATATCGCCCCTCTTCGTCGCAAGCATGAGGGCGGTGTTTCCCAGATAGGGCTTACGAGCGTCGGGAGCGTCGGTGGAGAGCGGTTTGGGGAGAAGTATCTCTCGCGTATTGGGGTTGGCTCCCTGCCCCAAGAGTCTTTTCGCGCCCTCTTTATCGCCACGCTTCACGGCGGCGAGCAGGGCGGAGTTCCGCTCTTGCGGCGGCGAGCCGAAAGCCGATAAGGACGATAGGAGAGCGAGCGAAATCAGCCCCACTGCAAGGTATCTTCTCCCTATTTCTCGGCGCATGGCATCCTCCTCATCCGATACTACTCTAGCCCCTCTCCCAATGTGGGGGAAGGGCTAGAGATTAACTTGTGACCACCGTCTCTTCTGAGGCGGGAGATTAGTAGGGGATGTAGAGCTACTTCAGCCTCCATCCAGAGGTGAAATAGCCTACTCTCTCAAGTTCGTGACGTGGTTATTGGAGACTTTCCATGTCTTTGCGAAGTTCGGGTCTGACGGCAAGACGATTCCACGAATGTTCGGCGGCGTAGGTCGGTCATCGTAGACCATATTGCCAGAGAAAACGCCGTTCGCGTAGTTTTTGACATGGATGACCGTCGGGTACTTAGGGTCTACCTTCTCATCGGTGACGCAGTTGCGGAAGATATTATTGGAGATATTCCCTCCTATCACGCTCAACATCATCCCTATCTCTGTGGTTCCTTGAATGAGGTTGCTTGTCACAACCTGCCCCTCTCCCTCAACCCATAGCCCGCGTTCTGAGTTCACAATGCGGTTTCCCGTTACTACGGAGTTCTTGCCATTCACTCTGATTCCCTCGTGCGCGCCAGTGATGACATTTCCTGTTACGGTAATATCGTAACATTTCGGTCCCATGTGAACGCCTACAGAGCCTTTAATCGCGGGAGTAATGGAGTCTATGGTGTTGCCTGAGACTACGACGGCGTGCGCCGACTTGGTAATGTCTATCCCGCTATTCGCCTTCTCAAATGAGTTCCCGACAATAGAGACATCCTCTGCATCGCCGTCCATGGTGTTCGGTTCAAGGTCGACGCTCGCCGCCGATAGGGGGTCGCCCGTGAAGTAACAGCCCGTGATACGAATGTGTCTCCCGCCCGTCACCGAGATATTGTTGCGCATATTGCGCTCCAACGAGACGCCGGATATCAGAATGTCGGAGGGGAATATCTTCGCTGTGGCATCGGCTCCCGCAGAGCCGATGTAGATTCCATCGCCAAGAAGACTGTGCTTCTCGCTATTCGTAGGCATATTCTTAATCACCATATCTTTAATGGTGATATGGCGCGAACTGCCTCGAATAATAATTCCTCCCAGCGTTCCAGTCGGGTTTTTATCGTATTCGCCATCTATCTGCCCGCCCTGAATGGTGATATTCGATTTGCTCTTAATCGTAAACAGAGCTTTTCCCTTCTCTATGCTTCGGAACTTGAGCAGGGCGGCGTTTGAGAGCGTTATCTTTTGATTGTCCTCAAGGTTGATAGGTCCTGTAATGACATAGTCTCCCTTAGGCACAAAGATATCTGAGGAGGCGTTCACCGCTTTTTGGAAGGCGGCGGTGTCATCGGTGTTTCCGTCGCCTTTCGCTCCAAAAGCGCGAACCGATACTGTCTCCATGTTGTTCTCTTTTTGCCCGCGGGCGGAAGCCGGTTGCGGCATCGTCGCGTAGAGGAAAACTCCCCATAGCGCCAAGCCCGCTAACGATACACGCCCTCCGGTTTGGAGACGACTTTTGTTCAACCATCTTTCAGTGTTCATATCGCTACCTTATGCATCTTTCTGGAAGAGAGGGTCTCTCTTCGTTTTCTACAGTCTATTCGTTAGTTGTAACGCTCGCTAAGGAGGTATCAGGAGGGGGCGGCAAGCGCTTTCGCTTTGTTTTTTCCCCTGTCAATAGGTTTGGGATATGGAAGACAAAAGCGACCATCAGAACGCCGTGCAGGTGAATCAGGAGGTTGTGCCATGTCGCCGCCACTACCATGATATAGACTCCATAGCGCGTCACATAGTATCTTTCGTCTGGGTCTGGAATAACTCTCCAAGACCTTGCTAGGGCGGAAATCATAATCCCTATGAAGATAAGCATATTTATCCAACCGATTTCGCCAAACAGCAGAACGTAGGTGTTGTGCGCCCCCAAGTACACGCCTGGAGATACCTGTGTAACTCCCTCCTTAAATTGAAAAAACCCTTTACCATACCAAGGTTGTGAATACGCTTTCGTCAAAGAGTCGGACAAAACGCCGAATCGCCCCTTGTACCCCTGCCTCTGGTCGGAGACATTTTGGAATCTCTGAAATTTGGGGTTATGTTGTAGCGTATCGAGGTTGACGAGAATCAGCGTCATTAATATGGATATCGCCACCCCTATTTTTGCGAACGTCGTGGCGACTCGCCTGTAGTCTCCCGCCTGCCACTGGAGTATGGCTCGCCGGGCGACGGCGAAAATAAGAGCGAGTATTAACATATACTGCGAAGTGCGGCAGAAAGTTAAATAGATTGCTACTAAACCGAATATTCGCGAGAAAAACGCGAGGCGCGGATTCGCCCATACCGAAAAATAGAGGCAACCCACGAAGACGTAGCTCGCGGCGTTGGGGTTCGTGAAGATACCGGAATAGCGTCCTACGTTTTCCAGATTGAGGAGAGATTTTTTGTCTAGCACGAGAAAGGCGTAGTACTGTGGATAGCGATAGCCCAGTAAAGAGATGAGAGTGTTCAGAATCAAGCCTATCTGAAGACCGTTCGCAAATATCCTCAGCTCTTTTTTGCCTGCCAGCGCCGCCGCGCAGGCGTAAACAGTCACCATTTCGCGAGCGTAGCTACGAAACGCCTCAAACAGCATCGGAGCCTTATCCTCTAAAACCAGAATGCCCCAAAGGTGATAGAGTGTCAGAAAGCCGGTTAGTATATGAATATACCGCACTCTCCACCAGAACGTTCTATCTCTAATCATACATATATACAGCCCGATGATGTACGTGGCGAGATAGCCGTAGATGATGATAAGAGTGCGTCCGCCAATCCACTCCAAAAACCCCGTAAACACGAATGCGAGTACAAAGCAGAACAGGATGCGAATCCGTTCTACGATATTCGCGCCCCAGTAGTAGCGGTAGAGGCGTGAGAATGGGTTTTGCGTGTAGCGATGCGGTATAGGGCTATGGAGGGTTTCTGTACTCATTGAGGTTTCTTTTTAAGGCTAGGCTCTGTGTTGTTTTAACTTAGCGTGTAGTGGCGTTGGACTTATCGCCCTGTGTTGGAGGCGGAGAGAGCGACTCTACGCGCCTTTAGTTTGCCTTTCAGCCATTTCTGAGGCTCCTGCACCGCGGAGGTGAAAAGGGCGCTCAAAGGCTCTTTCGTATGAATACGATAGAGATAGAGAACCGTTAGGGCGGATACCCAGTAGGCTACGGAGGAGGCTATCGCCGCCCCCACGATGTGAAATTTTGGAATTAGCGCAAAGTCTAGTATCACCGTCGCGACTAGCCCGCTCATCGTCGCGTGAGCGCTCGCCTGCGGCTTCCCTAGCCCCGCCATCAGCGCCATCAACATCTGCGCGATGGCGTAGCCCAACATACCCGGCAGAAGCCATAGCGCAGGGGGAACCGCCTGTATGTTGTGCTTGCCATAGTACCAAGGCATGAACCAAGGCAGGACGATAAAGGCGAGTAGAATGCCAACAGAGGTCAGTGCGAACGCCATGCCCAGCATCAGTCCCGGCAGTCTCTTTCGCTCCTCCTCGGATGCGCCCGCGATTTTGGGCTGAAGCACCGCCGCCATAGAACTCGGTATATAGAGCAGGAGTTCCGCCATAGAGGTCGCAATCGCATAGAGACCCGTGAGCGTGGAGTTTAGTAGCGTGTTCACAAGAAGCGCGTCCAGGCGGTTGTTTAGGTTCTGAGCCAGTTTTGCGAGGCACGATTTCAGCCCATAGTGAAGGTAGGTCGCCTTCCAGTCTTCGGGTAACTGCCAGTGATAGACAAGATTGTGCTTTTTGCGTAGTACGAAGAACGCGTATATCGCCGCTAATGCGATAGAGCCTATCTGGAGGTACATGATGTTGACTGAGCTTACAATACTACCGACGCTCATGCCCCTATGCGTTATCCAGACAGGAGCCAAAACCCCCACCTGAAAAAGATAGGGCAGTACAAAGGCGTTATTGCGGGAGCGAAAATCCATTAAAGCGTGAAGCGTGTCCGTCACGAAGCCATGAAAGAGTACGACAACGCACTGTACGCAGGAGGAGATGACTATGGCTAGAGCGATTCCGTTGAATATATATCTGTGCGCGAACGTTTCGAGTAAGAAGTAGGCGATAACGATAACGAAAGGCATTCCGAGCAGAAAGCGCAGACTTATGGCGACGGAGTCTTTGAGCGTCTGCACTCTGTCTTCATTCTTGTTGACATTGTAGATAATCGCGCTTGTAACGCCTAGCGAAGCCAGAG
>CAIJLM010000264.1 GCA_903821495.1 uncultured Chthonomonas sp.
CAGGCGTATACCGCTTGTATGGGCGAAAAAGAACCTACAGCCTTCGCGCTATCGGGATGGCTCTAGGTCGCAGTTAGGGAATCGGAAATATCTCTCCGTCGCCAAGTTGTCAAGTAGTTATACTTCGCTCAGTAACTTCGTTCCCCTATCTATACGCAAGAGACGGCGCAAAATGCGCCCCTTCCTTCAAATGCCTTATAAGTATACTCAATAGGGGTGCAAAACATTGCAAGCCTTAGCGCCTATTTTTTGTGTTTTGTAGCCAAAAAACAGAAAATCTCTCCCTACTATCGGCTCCACCGGCGTATTTCGCTAAATAACCCGCTTCGTTGTGGCGCTCTAACGGCTTTCAGGGAATATCTGCTTGGAGCCTGCCGGCGGTGAGAATCGAAAGACGTTAACGTCAATAGGTTTATCTACCACCTGATTTCGATGCACTTCGTCTAGCACTAGCCCTTGCAGAATCATCTTGTCCTTTACGCCCGGTCTTTGGACTTTGGCTTTCCAAACAAATTGAATGACCGCGTGAACTAAAAGGTTACTCTGTTTGTCTATCCATAGTTTGACCTGACTGCTCGCTGGTATAAAGTCCTGTTTCCCTACAATGGTTATCAGCCAGTCTAAATCCACAGGGCTAACGATAACGTGCGCGGGTCGCCTATTGACATCTTTTACGCCCAGATAGCGGAAGTTCTTGCCTTCGCGAAGCCCGTTCTCTCCCGCTGTCATAAGGCTTATGGGGCTAATAATCTGCGTGATGTTCATATCCAGCATATCTTTAGCGACCTTCTCGTAGGTTCGCACGGTGGAGACGAAGTTGCCGGCGTAGTCGCGCTTTGTGAAGATGTTCTGCCGTCCGCCGTAGATACTAACCTGCGTGCTGTCGGAGTAGATGGCGAGGGTTCCGGACTGCGGGTCGGAGGTCTGAACATAGAACTTAGACGGCTTCTGGAATTTGAAAACAGTCGTCTGAATCTGCGAGGGCGCTCCCAGTAGGGCTATCTTCGCCTCGGAGGTCTCGGTATAGGTGTTGAACGATTTGTAGGTCTGAACCATCTTTTTAACGATGGCGTTCGCGTCTTGCGCTTTCGCCTGATGGAGCGAAACCGCTAGGAAGCCCGCTGTCGCGAACAGGCTGATAAGTTGTTTGGGGGTGTTACGCACTGTCTTCTCCTCCGTGAATCTGGGAAGTCTCCTCTAGGCGACCTCCACTTGTCCTCAATTAGATACGCCCGTACTATCCACTACTACTCGTGGTTACTCAGGCAGGACTGCCTCTTTGTGAACGCTCATCTCTTAGGTTCGAGAGTGATGGGACCAAAAGCTGGAACCGCCATATCTTTGCTATCTACGATGTTCGTATAGGGATCAAGACCGGCTCCATAAAAGAGAAAAACCGGCTTTTCGATGGGCTTGGAGTACCAGACTATCACAGAAGAAGGGTCTTTCGGGTCGAACTCGACTTTGAACGCCATTGGACCGTCTTTATGAGGCTCTTTTGATCTCAGAGTGAAGCCGGAAGGACGCCCCTGCGCCTGAAGCTTGCCGTTGACACCCTTGAAGCGGACTCTCAGGCGGTTGTGTAGAACGTCCAGCGCTGGCAATATTTCGCAGGAATCGTAATCAATGGCTGTCGCGTGACCTGTAATGCCATAGACTTTATCTAGGGCGACCTCCGCCATTCTCTTGCCCAGTCGTTCATGACCCGCCGCTCCGATGTGGATAAGGTCGTCCAGAGGTAGGTCTATCGCTGGAACCACAAACAGGTTTTTGCGCTTGCCTGCCGCTATCCGTTGTTTCTCGCGAATCGCCTCCCATGCCAGCCCGTAGTCGGCGCCAATATCGATACAATATCGACTGATTTGAACATAGATGATAGGCAGATAGGAGATGCCCGTATCTCGCCGCACGCTGTCCACAAAGTTCAGCCAGGTCTGCTCAAACGGCTCTTGTAGTCCGGGACCGGTCTCGCCCTCGCCTTGATACCATATCAACCCCTTTATATTGCCTCCGACCATCGCAATCCGCTCAATCATGTTGCCGTACAGAGACCCTTCGCCTTTGCTCTTTAGGTCAGGACTCCAGTCCGCCATTGACGTACTGCCCAGGGCACAGGGAACCAGTCCGATCTTACGCCCCGTGCGCTTCACGAGGTGTTTCGCGAAGAAGAGCGCCGGACCGACCCAGCCGAATGGATGCGTCTTCTCGACTGCTACCTGCTTCTTGTAGTTCTCTTGCCCAAAACCGGCGATAAGGCGGTCGCGAATAACGGGCGCAGTCGCGGAGAAAATGCGGTTGATAGGCTCCGTTGCCGGAATCCAGGAGCCATCCATGTTAAACAGCATCACTCCGGGCTCGGTCTTGTATTTGCGTGTGATAAGACCACCGCCTGCCATATTGGATTGACCCGCGCACACCCATATATCTGCGTCGGCGCCTCCAGGATAGGGATGCGTCGCTTTGACCTGGGCTAAAGAGACAGCAGCGCCCATAAACACCATTCCGCCTACCAATAACGACAGTAGTAATCTGTTCACACTCACCCCCGATCCGTTGAACTTCCTGTATTGCTTGACGTTTAGTCAAATGGACAACGCCTTGTAGCCGCCTGTAACGACCTGGCAGTAATGTTCTTCTGACCAAGGAAGAAGCCCGCCCAATGGATTTTAGCACACTTTGGCTATTTATGCCCAACGCCCAACTAATTATACGCTATCTTCTTATATTGGTCTATGTAAGCCAATTTTGAAGAGTAAAAAGAGAGAAGAGGCGCTATTAGAAGCCTCTTCTCTCTTTTTTACTGGGGTAGAGCGCGAACTAGAGTTGGTTGACGAGCTGAACTTCGCCTTTTGCGGCGGATTGCCACGCGGCTTGGGTCAGTTGAATAACGCGGAGTCCCCAGATGGGCGGCGAGCCGACGGGTTCGCGCCCTAGTATGGCGTTGATGAAGTTCGCGTCGGGCGTAGAGCCTGCGGGCATATCCTCAACGGCGGGCTGAGTGCGCTTGCCGTTTTCGTCGCAGAGTTCTAGTTTGCCGTTCCGCATAAAGAAGATGCCTTTTTCGCACCAGATAGTCATATCTTCGTGCCACGTCGGAGCGTTTCCGACGATGGAGAGGTTGCCCTGCGCCCCGTTGGTGAAACGAATAGAGAGGGCGGAGTTGATGTCTACGGGCACGGTGAAGTTATCTATGAACGCGCTGACGGATTCGGGCGCTAGCCCCGTAATGAAGAGCATGACGGCGAGTAGGTGCGAGCCGGAGTCGTTGAGTTGTCCGCCGCCGCTGAGTTCTTGCGTGTGTCGCCATGAACCCGCGCATCCTGTGAGCCAGCCCTGACACTGTAGCCCCTGCACAAACTGCACCGCGCCCATAGAGCCGTCGGCGATTTTGTCGCGGATGTAGAGGAACTCGGACTGATAGTGGCGCTGATAGCCTAGCACGAAAATTTTGCCGGTCTCATCGAGTTTCTTGAGGACGATATGCGCGTGTTCGACGGTGCAGACCATCGGCTTCTCGGAGAAGACGTGTAGCCCTTTGTCGAGGCTGTTCATTATCATCTCGAAGTGGAGGGTGTGGGGCGTATCTATATGAACGGCATCCACGAGTCCGCTGGAGATAAGGTCGAGGTAGTTGTCGAACTGCGGGGTTTCGGCGAGAGCGGGATGGTTGTTGACGGTGCGCGTCAACGCTTCCGGGCTTATGTCGCAGATAGCGGTTATTTCTGAATCGGGATTGTTGATAAGGTTGCGGATATGCCCCTGCGCCATGCCGCCTGTCCCAATCACTCCCACGCGTACTATGCTCATTGGTCGAAGAACTCCTTGATAAAGTGTTTTAAGATTGCTCTAAGAATAATCGTACAAAACTTACGAAGATTCCTCCTCAGTCGCGAAAATATCCTCTGGATATATAGTATTGTCGCCGAAAGAGGAGAGGCGGGGCGCTATCAGGCGGCGTTGTAGGCGGCGTTGTAGGCGGCGAGTAGCCATGCGAGTAGCTCGGCATCGATGTCTTGCGCGGCGCTAATACGTACCCGGTGCGTCACCATCGCGTTGAAACTCCCTGCGACTTCGAGACGCGCCGTGGCGGGTTCGGTCTTTAGTACAAGCCCGACATCGAGTCGCCCGGAGGCGGGCTGAATGATGGCGAACTGCTTTGAGCGGCGAACGCTGACGTAGGCTTTCTTTGGCGAGAACTCGATGTCGTCGCCAAAGGCGGAGAGCGCGGCGGCGAGCGTATCGTACAGGGGCTTTAACGCGCTCTTCGCGCCTGTGTACTGCTCCGCGATAGGGTCGACAGTCTCCGCGCCGTCTGTGTCTGCGGCGAGAGCGCGTAGCGCAATCTGATGCGCGTAGCCGTGCGTAAGCCCATACTCGCTCTTGATGTGGTCTACGAGCGGTTTGTGCTTGCCGATTCCTGCGCTTCGCGCTATCGCTACCCATGCGTCTATAGATTTTCCTGTGCTGGTCTCAAGGTTGCGGTATAGCGACTGCATCCCCTCTTCTACCGATTTAGCCAATGGTTTCGTCTCCTCTGCGTAGCGTTGTGTTGGCGACATACTCCGCGCTTCCGCCGATATGCGGCAAGTCGCCGCCGCGTGTGTTTTCAGGGTTGCGTCGGGCGGCGTGCAACTCTGAAAATAGCGGTTTTGGAAGCATGAAAGCAGAAAGCCCGCCTCTCGCGAAAGGAGAGACAGGCTTTGCAAATTTGTATGTGGGGGATTATACCACAGAGTTTGCGATTTGTCAAATCGGGGCGAAGCGCTCGCGCTTGCAACCCAATATGGTGTGATAATGAGGGTTGCGAGGGGCAGGGAGGCTGATTCCACGTAGCCTCTCTGCCCGATGAGGGCGTTCATTTCACCTGACAGGTTAGGGTAGTTTTTTTAGTACGCAACGAAACCCTATGGTATCACCATGACTAGCCACAGGAACAGGCGTTTCATCAGTAGGTTCGCTCATGAGCGACATATGAAATCCTCGGTATGACGATCGACACTCAAATTCACCTGATGCAAACCAATCGCCACCTCGAAGTACTTTATCCTTAGAGCGAACCAGGTTTACCGGGTCTTGGGATTTAGGAGCATTACTATTAGCTCTATTGAACCAATAGTCTTTGTCATAATAATCTAAGCACCACTGAAACGCGTTCCCCGCCATATCGCTAATCCCCTCTGGAGTCATACCCCGCTTACCTACCTGCCCCGTCCCTTCGGTGTGACTTCGACTCGTCCATACCTTACTACTATCAAACTTGTCTCCCCACGGGTACTTTCTGCCATCTTTCCCGCGAGCGGCTCTCTCCCACTGCGCCTCTGTAGGCAAATCTCCACCAGCCCACTGAGCATAAGCGCGTGCCTCCTCCCATGTAACATTCACCATCGGGTCGTCGTCCCGCATACCTCTGAATTCGTAGTGCTTCCAATCATATGCATACGGTTTTTGTCTACAGAATTCGCGAAATTGGGCGACTGTAACCAGGTTTTTGTAAATATAATACTCAGACAACTTCTCCCGATGTTGGGGGCTATTATTCTTTGGCTTATCCTTGGGATAGGTATTGTCATCATCGCCCATGAGAAATTCGCCTTGAGGTATTCGTACCAACATCGCCCCATCTTGTGGGTTCGGCGGTATTGGCGCATCTGGTAGCGGGACCACAGGCGATCCTTCAAACGCCTGCTTAAATACATCAAAACTAGCAAC
>CAIJLM010000265.1 GCA_903821495.1 uncultured Chthonomonas sp.
CCATATACGACGCTTTCCTCAAAGTCATAGCGACTCTGACTGCGGAGGAGGCGCGTGGACTGACTCTTTTCACAGGCAAGGCTAAGTGCGCCAACTGTCATCTGAGCGCCCCAAGCGCAGATGGAACGCCTCCCCTCTTTACCGATTTCACCTACGATAATATCGGCTTGCCCAAAAACACTCAGAACCGCTTTCTTGTCATGCCGCCACAGATTAACCCGGATGGCGCGAACTTTGTTGACGTAGGTCTCATGCAAACTACAAAACGCCCTGGTGACGCAGGACGCATGAAAGTCCCCACACTGCGTAATGTCGCTATCACCGCGCCATACTTTCATAACGGCGTTTTTCAGACTCTGGAGCAGGCAGTCCAGTTCTACAATAAGCGAGACCTTGGCGGGTTCTCGCCGCCCGAATTCCCAGACACCATGAACCGAGAAGAGTTGGGCGACCTGAAACTTACGGATGCTGAAGTTGCTGACATCGTTGCCTTTTTGAAGACGCTAACGGACGGATACACGCCGTAGTAGCGCGAACTTAGATTACGGTAACGACAATAGGGCGGGGGATAGTCGAAACTATCTCCCGCCCTTCTATCCTGGCGAAGCGCGTTATTGGAAGGCGAGAGCCGCCCTCGAACTTAACGCTTGTTACGGTTGGATATTCGTCCATAGGTCAGTCGGGACGAAAAGGGAGAGATGCCCGACATTCACAGAGGCGATTACAATATCTGAAGTCGCAAGCCCATAGTTAGCCTGATAGTCCAGTATCTGCGCCGCTATCAACACATCTCCGTTGAGTTCTTTCGGGTCGGCGGGAAGCGTTCCCCCGTTACGGGCTTGCGCCCAAAGTTGCGCCGCCAACTTGAGAGCGCTATCCGTAAGACGAAGGTAGCGGTCAGGTTGCGCCGTGTTCCATACATCCAGTAACACAAGGCTATCGGGCATTCCCGCTCGTAAAAACTCGCGCCTCACCTCGAAATCGGCGATGGCGGGAACAATGAGTCTACATCCCGCTATTGTCAAAGCGTACACCCATTCGATAGCCTGAATAGTCAGAGGGGATGGCGGAGTTTTGGGGTTGGCGATGATTCCCAAGGGCCCCGCGTCAAGGAAGATAACTTTGCTCATGCTTCGCACTAACCGCCTTCTTTAAGGGTTTCCACGTCAGGGTAGAGCAAGCGTTCGCCGGACTCCTTGCGGGGCGCGTTCATGTTTCGCATGAACGCCGCCTGCTCCGCTTCCGCTTCGGCGATTTGTTCCGCAGTGGCGGGCGTTCGGGCGCGTTGTAACCACGCCTCAAGAAGTTGGATCGAGGGCGCGTTCAGCCGCTTCTGCTCCGCTAGGTCTAGGGTGACGACAGGGAGGCTTTTCGCTATCAGTTCCGCCGCGTATTCGGTTGTGGAGACTCCCGCCTTTATCGCCTCGGATTGTAGACGAGATTCGACGGGGCGAGACAGTTCAATAATGAAACTCATGGGCGAATCCTCCTGTGGTTCCAGAATACGACAAAAGGCGAGACACCTCCTGCTTTTCAAAGGTTCAAAAAACAAAACAGGGCGGGGATAGTCGAAACTATCTCCCGCCCTTCTATCTTGGCGAAGCGCGTTACTGGAAGGCGAAAGCCGCCCTCGAACTTAACGCTTGCTGAACTGGAATCCGCGACGGGCGCGTTTGCGTCCGTACTTTTTGCGCTCTTTAACGCGGGGGTCGCGGGTCAGCAGACCGCTACGACGTAGCGCGGGGCGATTTTCGGGGTCTACTTCCAGCAGGGCTTTCGAGATGCCGTGTCGGATAGCGCCCGCTTGCCCAGAGATGCCGCCGCCCTTGCACTTAGCCACTACATCGAAGTGACCTTCGGTGCTGGTCTGCGAGAAGGGTTGCGCTATCAGTTTCTCAAGCACGAGGCGTCCCAGATAGCGAGTTCCGGGTCGGTCATTGATGGTCACTTGCCCTGTGCCGGGCGAGAGCCACACACGCGCCACCGCATTTTTGCGATGACCCGTTCCATAGTAGCGAATACGAGTTTCTGCCACGCTTACTCTCCTCTATGTCGGCTCTGAACGCCGCCCGTAAAAATCTCAGGTTTCTGCGCCGTTTGCTCGTGCGCCGCTCCTCGGTAGACTTTCAACTTCTTAATTACCTGGTCGCCCAGTTTATTGTGGGGAATCATTCCGCGCACCACGCGCCGAATCGCCTCTTCCGGGGCGTTCGCCAGCTCTTTTTCGCGCTTTACGGCTTTCAGACCGCCGGGCCAACCCGTGTGGTGACGGATCTCTTCTAGACCTTTGTTTGCGCCTGTCAGTACGACCTTGTCGGCGTTGATAATAATGACATGGTCGCCAGTATCAACGTGAGGCGTAAAGGTAGGCTTGTTTTTGCCGCGCAGAACCGTCGCCGCATCCACTGCGAGACGACCCAACGGCTTACCCGCCGCATCCATAATGACCCATTTACGGTTTACGGCGGCGTCTTGCGCTCGCACCGAAACGGTACTCTTTTTCATCGCTCCGTATCTCTTTCCTTCCGGAGAGCGTACTGCTTACGCTCGCCATAACAGACTCTCAGTAAACACAACCCCTGGGGAGGGGCGGAGGGGCCCGCCAACTTTCTGTCCCTGCTGGCGAGAACTTCGGGAATTGAAGCGGGGCTTCGTTTCCCTTCGCCAACCTCCATAAGGGTTCCAACGATATTGCGTACCATCCCGCGCAGGAAGGCGTTCGCCTCCACGCGCGCTATCACGAAATCGTGATGTTGACGAACACGGCAAGACATCAAGTCGCGCATAGTCGTCTTTTCGCTGTCCAGTTGATTCGCGAACGCCGCAAAATCCCGCTCGCCTAGAAGTAGGTTTGCAGTCTCTTGCATGGCGGACACGTCTAGCGGAACCGGACAGTATGCGCTATAGCGATGCCAGAGAGCCGAGGGGCTTCGGCGGTTGAGAATGAGGTAGATATAGATTCGCGACGACGCGGAGAACCGCGCATGAAACGTCGGAGGAACCTCTTCAACCCTCTTCACCGTCACATCACGGGGCAGGGAGCTATTCAACGCGAGAGCCATGCTCTCCAGGGGGATACGGGTTTCACAGGCGAAACTAACCACCTGCCCCAAACCGTGAACCCCTGAATCGGTGCGCCCTGCACCCTCAATGCGAAGCGCCTGCCCTGTGCGCTTCAATATCGCCTTCTCAAAGACGCTCTGCACGGTGCGTTTCCCCTGTTGCCACTGGTATCCGCTGAAATCCGTGCCATCGTATTCAATAGTCGCTTTGAAGTAGCGCACTTTCCCTAAACTCTCTTCGCCGTAAGCCAAGCGCTAGTTATTATTACGCGCTCGCGCCATTTTCGCCAGATGCGACCGTCCCTCTACGCTACGCGCAAGACCCGGCAGACCTTTACGTCCACTGCTGGTAGGCGCGAGAGCGGTTTCGGAAAGCGTCACTGCGTCGCCTTCCACGAAGGATATCAGAGCCATCGGAGCGCCATCGCCGCGTCGCCTGCCCAGTTTGGTGATGCGGGTATAGCCGCCGGGTCGGTTCATATAGCGCGGGGCAATCTCTTCAAAGAGGCGCGGAACCACATAGTAGGGGTTTCGCGCGACTTTGTGTCCTTTGCCGTTTGGGTTGGCTATCTTCACAAACTCGTCGACGTTGCTGTCCACATAGCGACGCACGAGGCGGCGGTAGTGAACTTTAAGGGTGACAGAAGCCTCCGCGCCGCCTTTGCGGGCGAGCGTGACTAGCTTCTCCACGATAGGACGCACCTCTTTGGCGCGTATCTCCGTGGTGATGATTTTATCGTTAAGCAGTAGGTTGCGAGTTAGGCTCTTCAAGAGCGACCTACGCTGATCGCTCGGCAGTCCGAACTTGCGGTACGCCTTACGGTGACGCATAACAGTCTCTCCTCTCGCGGGGGGCAAGCCAATTGATAAGGCTTGCCGCGCGCCGCATATTATTCTTCCGTGTCGTCGGAATCGTCTATTTCGATGGGGTCATCCAGAGACCCGCCCTTGAGGGTGAGCGCCAGATTGCGAAGTTTCTCTTGCACTTCGGTCAGCGACTTCTTGCCGAAGTTCCGAATCTGCATGAGGTCTGTCGCGCTATACTGTATGAGTTCGGCGATATTTAGCACGCTCGCCTTCTTCAAGCAGTTATAGGTACGCACCGAGAAGTCTAGCTCCTCAATACGAATGACTGGCACTGCGGGGTCGGTCTCGCCCATTATCTGAACGGGCAGTTCGCCAATAAGTATCTCAGCGCCTGGCTGGAACTTGGCGAACATACTGAACTGCTGAATAAGAATCAGCGCCCCTTCGCTTATCGCGTTTTCCGGCGTGACGCTTCCGTTCGTCCAGACCTCTAGGATGAGGCGCTCAACATTGGTGTTCGATTGAACACGGGTCGGCTCCACCGTGTAGTTCACTTTTCGCACGGGGGTGAAAGCCGCTCCCACCGGAATAACTCCGATGCTCTGCTCTTTGCGCCGCTCTAGTTTGTCCGGGGGGACGTACCCTTTATTGGTCTCAATCGTCATTTCAACGGTGAAGGTTGCATCTTCGCTCGCAACCGTCGCCAGATAGACCTCCGGGTTCACAATCTCCACATCTTCAGGACACTGCACGTCCGCGCCTGTTACACGGCTACCCTCTTTGCTTCCCTTGACGTGAATGCGAATCGTCTTGGGTTCGTGTCTCCACGTTGCGCCGTTGCGGTATACCCTGATGTGAAGCTCTTTCAGGTTCAAGATAAACTCGGTGGTATCTTCCTTTACTCCGGGAATGGTGG
This sequence comes from uncultured Chthonomonas sp., assembly GCA_903821495.1. Classification (GTDB taxonomy): domain Bacteria; phylum Armatimonadota; class Chthonomonadetes; order Chthonomonadales; family Chthonomonadaceae; genus CAIJLM01. The sequence goes on from CAIJLM010000265.1 coordinate 4,786, forward strand.
AGAACTCTTGAAGCACCTTGTCTATCTTGATGAACGTAATTGCCGCTCCCGGTATGGAAGAGAGTAGCACACGACGTAGCGAGTTTCCTAGAGTGATGCCGTAGCCGCGCTCTAGGGGTTCAACCACAAATTTGCCGTAGTTACCACTCGATTCCAGAGTGATGGTATTGGGCGTCAAATCCATTAGGTTCTCGTTCTCCTTCTAGGGCGGCAGGGTAGTATTGCCCTCCGCTTCTCTGTTTCAGGACGATATCGTCAAAGTATGACCGATTATCGCGAGTAGAATTCGACGATGAGCTGTTCGCGAATATCGGTGTCTATCTCGGCGCGATGCGGAACCGCAAGAACCCGACCTTCAAGAGTATGCCTGTTGAGTTCCATCCAGACAGGAGTGGTGTGCTTCGCCACGCGCTCGCGAGCCTCTTTGATACAGTCTTTCGTCTGCTTCGTTTCATGAACGGCGATAACATCGCCGGGCTTCATGTGATAAGAGGAGATGTTGACGCGCTTGCCGTTCACGGTAAAGTGGCGGTGCGACACCAGTTGGCGGGCGTGTGCGCGAGAGGAGCCAAGCCCAAGGCGATACACCACGTTGTCGAGACGCAGTTCCAGCTGTTGAAGCAGGTTCTCGCCTGTAACGCCGGGGCGATGTTGGGCTTCCTTATAGTAGTTATGAAACTGGTTTTCCAGAACGCGGTAGACGCGGCGGAGTTTCTGCTTTTCGCGCAACTGCACGCCGTATTCGGTCAGTTTCTTCTGGTACATTCCAGTTTGACCTGCGGCGCTACCCCAACCGGGCGGCTTGTCGCGGAATCTTGTTTTGTTGTCTTTGCCGGTTCTATCCAGCGTACATTTAGGGCCGTAGCACTTGTCGCCCTTGAGGTAGAGTTTCATCCCCTCTCGACGACATTGACGACACCTAGGGTCATGATTATTTGCCATTCAGTAACGATGCTCCCTGCGGACTGCTGTTCAGTTAGCCGCTAAGTCACGATTCGGAAGAGGTTCTCTCCCGAACGGGTGTTTACACGCAGGCGTTAGCCTTTATCGCGCTTCTTCCACCCTTGCACCTCGAAAATACGAAGTACAATACAAAAGAGTTAAACGCGCCGTCGTTTGGGCGGTCGGCAACCGTTGTGGGGTATGGGGGTCACATCTTTAATCATCATGACATCCAGTCCCACGCCCTGAAGCGCTCGGATAGCGGTTTCACGCCCTGAGCCAGGTCCCTTTACAAACACATCAACACGCTTCATCCCATGCTCTTGCGCGGCGCGGGCGGCGCGCTCGGAAGCGACTTGAGCCGCGAAAGGAGTTCCCTTACGAGTTCCTTTGAAGCCAGAGCCGCCGGAAGTCGCCCAAGAAATCGTGTTTCCTTGTACGTCCGTAATGGTGATGAGGGTATTGTTGAACGATGATGCGATGTGAACAATACCTTGAGCGATATTCTTGCGCTCTTTCGCTTTGGGGCGGTTCCCGCCCGTTTTGGTTGTCTGCTTGTTAGCCATATACGCTCCTCTACTTCTTCACTTTCTTCTTGCCAGCAACAGGACGACGGGGGCCCTTGCGGAAGCGACCATTCGTCTTTGTACGTTGTCCGCGAC
>CAIJLM010000266.1 GCA_903821495.1 uncultured Chthonomonas sp.
ATCAATCCAACCGCGTACTATCTTCATAGCGGGTCGCCCTCCTCGTCTTCCTCTTCAATGGCGGGAAAGTAGGCTTGTACGTTCTTCACGTAGGCGGCGACTTCGCGAAGGTACTTGCTCATTTCGGCGGGAGTGGCGGGCGGGTCTTGCGCTTGGCTTTCGAGTTCCCATAGCAGGTACTCGAAATTGCCGTTTATTCGACGAACCGCGCTCTCTGTGAAAAATCCTGAGAAGGATTCGGGCTTGGTTTTGGTGAATACAGTCATTGGTGTTCTTACTCCTTCGGGGGTTTGAATGAGGGGGTAGAGAAGTTAGTGCTTCCCTATCCCCATTTTGTTGTCTATCGCGCTCTTGCCGCTACTCGGCATTCGTACCACGTTCGCCCGAACTCTTCGTCTTCCGTAGGCGCTCCTGCGAGAAGAGCCTCCTCGTATGCTTTCTGAGTTTCCTCAAGGTTCTCCCACCCGATTAGGTGCTTGCAGGTTCCATGATTTTTGTAGCAAGGGCATTCGCAGGAACCCCAGAAGGTGTCTACCTCGTAAGCGGTTCCTTCGTTGCTTGTCACGATGAGGGTATCTTCCGACTTGCGAACGATGGAGTATCCGTCCTCAAAAAGGCGAGCGGCGCGGGTGTTGATGTTCGCGAGAAGTCGAGCGGTGTTGATAGTCATTGGAGTAATCCTTGTGAATGCTTCCGTTTCCGTGAAGTCTTACTTCGTTGTTTCTTATGTCTATATTATACTCCATAACGTTATGAAGTGTCAATAGTTTTTTGTGCAATAATCAGAGTTTTTATTCTTGATTATTCCTATCGTTATAGAGTATAATAGTGTATAGTCAGGAGGTAGACAAATGATTCCACAAGAGAAGATAGGGGCAGACCTTCACGGAGACGATGCCGACGCTCGTAAAGAGGCGGCGCGTATGATGGGCAGGGCGCGAACAGAGCGTAAGACAAACGCCTCTCGCGTTAATGCGGCTAAGGCGGCAGAGTCCCGAATAGGTAAGACGTTCACCGCTGAACAACGGGCGAAACTGAGAGAGGCGCAACGCCTCCGCAGGGAACGGGAAGCGCAAGCGGCGGGCGGGGCAGTCCAGACTGCCGACAAGAAGCCCGTAGGCAGACCGCGCAAGGTTCAATCTGGAGCCACAGCGAACGACGCGCCGAAACGAGGGCGGGGCAGACCGCGCAAGGGGGAACAGTCTACCCTTCCTATGGACGCATCGTAGACGGGCGAATAGAGGCTCTAGCGTGCAAACTTGGCACAAGCGGGGATAGTGACAGAAGGAGCGGGAACCTATGGAGAATACAGTAGCGATTGAGGCGGAAGCGTTCGCCGAACTGGTACGCAAATTGAGTATTGAGATTGTCGGCAAACTAAACGCGGGGAAACACGAACAAGCGCTTGATGTGGCGCTATCACTCATGGGGGCGGCTCTTGACCGCAAGCGGGAGTTTCGTCACGCGCTAGACATGGAGAACCCTGACAGGTTCGACCTCTCCGCGCTGGCGGTAGACCCGAACGCGCCGAACGATGAGGCGGAAAGTGAAGGCGATTAGTTCTCGCCCGTATGCCATTTTGTCGTTTTCCGCTCCCCACCTTGCCTTTTTCCCCGATAACCTGCTAGTATATAAGAAGTATATACATACAACCGTTTGACAGCATCGCGCATTTTCGCTTTGGATGTTTGCTTTTGGGGGCGTGAAAGTAATCGCTTCCTTACATCAACTTCGGACGTTTCAGTTAGACCCGTTTGAGATAAGAATAGGGCATTTTGAGATAAAATTCAATCGCTTCCTTGACACGGAAGAGGTCACTGGTTCAAATCCAGTATCGCCTATGGTTTGCACTGTTCTTATCTCAAAAACCTTCCCTAAACGCTGATTGCCTTCTTGAAAGCCATTTCAGGAGGGCTAAAAGTGTTAGATACACGGCTTCCTTGTAAGTCCTTAGCGGACGGCTCTTTGAGGGTTCAAGACCTTGAATCCTTCGCCAAAGAGTGGCTTAATGATGGAGTCTATTTACGCCTCAGCAAAAAAACTCTCGCTAATCGGGGTATCTATCTCCGAAATCTCATCTGGTTCTTGAAGCGCGAAGGCTTTGAGACTGTAGGGTTTCGAGAACTCAAGCAATTTTTCTGCTATTTCGATACGGGACATGAAGACCCGGAAGGCAGGTGGGGAAATCCGCAAGAGAAAACGCCTGTCAAGACCTCCACCGTCGCTACCTATCACCGCCACATTCGCGCCTTCTTCCAATGGATGGTGAAGAACGAGTACCTTGCCTCCTCCCCGATGAATAAAATAGATGCCCCAAAGTTCAGGCAAGACGCTATACAGCCCTTTTCAGAGGAGCAGATTGAGGCTCTGCTGAAAGCCGCGCAATATACCGACTACCCTAAGCGAGATTACGCTATTGTGTCCTTTCTAGTAGATTCGGGGGTAAGGCTTGCAGAACTTTGCGGGCTACGCCGAAAGCACATTGACTTCTCCAATATGACGGCGCGGGTTCTTGGCAAAGGCGATAAGGAGCGAACCGTCTATTTTGGAATGAAAGCGTCTAAAGCCCTCCGCGATTATCTCAGGGAAGAGGATAGAAAAGAAGAAGACCCGATATTTCTCTCCAGACGGGGCGAAGCGTTGACGGATACAGGCGTTCAGCAGTTGATAGACCGATTGGGCGAAGCGGCGGAGATACGCGGGGTGAGATGTTCGCCTCACACCTTCCGCCATACCTGCGCGGTGCAGTTCTTACGGAGCGGAGGGAATCAGTTCTCGCTGATGAAACTCTTAGGGCATAACGATTTACGCATGACGAGCAGGTACGTGCTACTCGCTGAGGCTGACCTTGAGAATCAGCATAGGGCGCATAGTCCTGTAGATAACATGAAGAAAATACCGCTAAGAAGAACGAAGGCGGCTAAGGTTTGAGAGTTACGACAGCAGTAATTACAATTACTACCACTTTTCGCTATATAGAGGGATTCTATGGGTGGGAAGAGACTTTTAGGGAGGGATACGGCGATGACACTAGAGACTATGTACGCTTTGCAGAGACTTTTCCTTGCGAACATACGGGAAAGGTAACTCCTGAACAGGATGAAGCATTGATACGGCTAAACGTCCTCATTCAAGAAGAAGCCCGCGCTAAGTATGTGCGGGATAAGCAAAAGCGCTGGACTGAGGGCGAAAGAGTGCGCCAGAACTCCCGCAATGGCGGCTGGATTGACCGACTACTGCTGGACAGTCCAGGAACTGTTGTCCTATCGCTTCCCGACAGAGCCGTTTGTACCCCAAAAGAGGCGAGGGAGAAAGCCTAAATACAGGGACGACAAATTACTAGGAGCAAACAACATTGTCACCAAATAATGTTGCCCTACCTACAATCAGGTAGTCCCTATTTCTTCTTAGCATCCACAAGCGTAGAGAGAATGGTTTCCAGTTTGAAGGTCTCTGTGTTCCATAGTAAGATGGAGCCGTCCCACGTTCCCCCTGCAATAAGTTTATCGTTTGGGCTAAAGCGCACCGAATATACCCAGTCCTTCGCGTCAGTGAGCGTTTTGTAGTTGCTTCCGTCTACCTTATAGAGCTTGACAGACTTGTCGGCGGAGGCGGTGGCGAAGCGCTGATTGTCGGAGGCGAACGCGCACGCCAGAACCGCGCCGCCGTGCCCTATTCCAAACGCGACCCCGCTTCCCCCCTCCCCGAAATTCCAGAGTTTCGCTGAGTTATCGGCGCTTGTGGAGATGAGACGGCTTCCGTTCGGGCTGATGGCGAGGCTGAAAATCCAGTCCTCGTGCGCGTCCAGCGAGTAGATACGCTTGGCGGTATCCAGATTCCAGACCTTTACGCTTCTATCCGCGCTACTCGAAGCGAGAACTTTTCCGTTCGGTGTTATCGCGAGACCATACACCGCGTCGGCGTGGTCGCGGAGGGTGTTGAGAAGTTTGCCCGTCTCTAGTTCCCATATTTTGATGGACTTATCGGTACTCGCCGAGATGATTTTCTTGTCGTCGGGGGTGATGACAACCGCGTTCACGATGTCGGAGTGTTCGTTAATGGTGAGAACCGTCTCGCCTGTTTCGAGGTTCAGCACGCGAATCTCGCCTCCCGCGCCCGGCGAACCTCCCGCGGCTACGAGCCGCTTTCCGCTCTTTGTGAGGGCGAGACTACGCACATTGTCGGCATGACCGTCCCACACCTTATCCAGCGTCTTCGTCTCAAGGTTCCAGAACTGCACCTGCTTGTAGGTTCCCGCGAGAAGCGTCTTATCGTTGAGGAATAGGAGCGCGGTGACAGGCGCGGCGACCGCTCTCATGGGCATTTTGATGGGGGGCGGGGCTTGCGTGTCGGGGAGGGAGGGGTCTATCTTCGCGCCCTGGTCAACCCATTTCTTGATAAGGTCAATCTCCGCTGTTTTCAGCGAGCCGCCGATAGGCATTTTGGGTTGCGCCGTGCCGAGCAGGTACTTGACGAGTCGGCTCTCCGCGCTCTTGCCGGGAACGAGTTGCGCCCCCCCCTTGCCGCCCTTCATCAGTTTGGCGTAAGAGGTGAGAACCAGCCCGCCCATCGCGCTCTTTTCAGCGTGACAGCCGATGCAGGAGGCGCGGAAGATGGGCGCTATCTGCTTTTGGAAGGAGATAGCGTCGCTTTTGCCCTGCGCCAGCGCCCCCGAACACATCAGGAGCGCAAACGCGGCGAATAGGAGAGTGTGGATTCGAGAGGTGGTCATTAGTGGTTAAAAAGAAACTCCTTCGAGTTCACCAGCGCCCAGAGCAGGTCTTCGGCGACATTTTGCGGGGTCTTCGACTTCTCCATCGCTTGCGTCGTGCGCTTGAGTTCGTCGGCGGTGGGGTAGCGGGCGAGAGTTGCGAGGTAGACCTCTTCCACCAGTTTCGGAGGGGGCGTTTTCGCGGTGAAGAGTTGGGCGATACGCCCCTCTTTCGCAGTGATGCGTCCATTGATACCCGTATTGTTCATCAGGTGGATAATTTGACCAAGGTTCGGCTCGTCGCTACGTTCGCACTCGCAGGCGATATTTCGCGCCGGACGACCAAACAGCTCCAGAAAGTAGGAGGGAACGGCGGGGTCGGGCAGTTGCGTGGCGCGAGTGCCTGCGGGGTAGCCCGCGAACTTTTCCGATACGCCTGTCGCCGACGTAACCGCCTCCATCAGTTGCTCGGCGCTAAGGCGCTTGAAACTGTAGTGCGAGTAGAACTTCGTGTCGGGCGCGTTCTTTTTGGTAGGTATGGCGGAGCGCTGATAGGACTGAGTGAGCATTATCGAGCGCATGAGGTACTTGAGGTCGTAGCCATGCCGTATGAAGTCCTGCGCGAGGTAGTCGAAAAGAGCCTCGTTGGAGGGCGGATTCGAGACGCGCAGGTCGTCTACAGGCTCCACAAAGCCGCGCCCCATGAAGTGTTTCCAGAGGCGGTTCACTATCTCACGGGCAAAGAAGGGGTTCTTGTCGGAGGTTATCCAGTCTACCAGCGGTTCGCGGCGGTCTCCCTCAAAAGTTGCGGGAACGGGCTTCGCATCAAGGGGGGTGGGAACGGCGACTTTCTTGGTGCGCGGGTTGGAGATGTCCCCATTCGCAGCGAGAAACACCTGATGCTCGTCGGCGGATTTGCCCGATTTGGTGCGTACTCGCGTAAAGAACGAAGCCATCTGATAGTACTGGTTCTGCGTCCACTTCTCGTAGGGGTGGTTGTGGCACTTCGCGCACTGCATACGCACTCCCAAAAAGACCTGCGAGGTCATCTCAGCGAATTCGTTCGCGCCATTGGCGGCGCGGTAGTAGTTCGCGGGGCCCTCATCGAAGGTGCTTCCCTGCGAGAGAAGAATTTCACGCGCAAACTGGTTCCAGGGCTTGTTCTCCTCCACGCTCTTGCGTATCCACGCATTGAAGGAGTACATCCCCTTTTCTGAGAGTATTCGGCGGGAGCATTTGAGAATATCGCCCCATTTTAGCGCCCAGAAGTCCACAAATTCGGGACGTTTGAGCAGTTCGTCTATGAGTTTGGCGCGACGCTCAGGGTCTGTGTTCGCAAGAAACTTTCGGGTCTCGTCGGATGCGGGCTGTACGCCAATGGTATCGAGGTAGACTCGGCGCAGAAAGTCGGAGTCGCTGGCTATCGGAGAGGGTTCTAATCCGAGCGCGTAGACCTTGCTCAAGACGAACTTGTCTATTTTGTCGCCCTTCGCAAGTTTCTCAACGTCCACCTTTTGCGGCGCGGTGAAGGGCGAGATGATTCGCGCCGTCTTGGATAGCCCCTGATAGCGTAGGATAACGGCTCCTTCGCCGCTCCCCACAACCGTCGCTTCGCCGTCCGCGCTCACCTTCGCCACGTTTTCGTCGCTGGCTGTGAAGAGGGTCTCTGCGGAGACATCACGGGTTACGCCGTCGCTGTAGGTTGCGGTGACGATGTAGCGTTGCGTCTTGCCTACGGGCAAGGTTCGGTTCTGGGGGTAGACATCCAATTTCGTCACTTGGGCTTCTTTGGAGTCGGGCGCGGGCGTTCCCGCCACAATCCAGTCTTTCAGAATTCGATATTCGGGCGACACGACATCGAAGCGCTTTCCGCCCTTATGCACCACGCCGAGCGTCGGCTTTCGGAGGAAGAGGCTGTTGTCGGGCTGTGAGGGAGTGATGCGCCGCGCAAGGTTGGCGCGAGTTATCCAGTCGTAGTCGGTATCGGGGTCAAAGCCCGCTAGCGAGAGTTTGAAGCCGCCCTTGCCCTGCGCTGCGCCATGACACGCGCCGCCATTACAACCTGTGCGCGTAAGCACAGGGGTGATGTCGGCGTGGAAACGGGGCGCGGTTTTTTCGGCGGAGCCTTTAACGAAGACGGAAACCTTGACGATTCGCGCCCCTAACGTCGCGATGAGTTCCGTTTTGCCGTCTTTGAGAGGGCGCACGATGCCGCTCTCATCTATTGTAGCGATTTTGGGGTCGGCGAAAGCGTACTTCGCTTTTCCGCTCACATCGAACGCCTTGCCGTCCGCTTGTAGCTCTTCCACCAGAAGGCGCGCCTCTCCGTATCGCCCTGTCAGGCTGATTTTGGAGGGCGTAGCGGTTAGCGTATTGAGAGCGGCAGTCGCTTTCGCGCCTAAAGGCGCGGCGCGAAGAGAGATTCCCATCGCTAGACCAAGAGCGGCTGTTGTGGCGATGAGAATAGGAAGCGCGGGCTTGCAGACCGTCATAAACTGTTCCTTTATACTTTCTCGCTTGAGGGGTGCGCTGTCAAGCGGTTGAGTTTTCTATAACTGCCTTCGCGCTATATGCGGATAGGCGCTGTGCGAGGCTACCTGTGTGCAACTCTAAAAGGTGTCCGTCCGGGTCGGTAAAGTAGAGAGACAGCCCCTCTTCAGGGGTTCGCGCTCTTCCCGGCAGAATGGATACGCCTTGTTTCGTCAAGCGCGCCTCCCAATCCTCCCCATCGGCGGGAGAAATCGTAAAAGCGACATGCGTGTAGGCGCGGCTTCTCTCGTTGGGCGGAGTGTCGCGCTGTTCATTCAGGGCTATCCACACGCCGCCCAAGTCCAGATAGGCGGTTGCGCCCTCCCGAAACAGGAGTTTTGCCTTGAGCGCCCGCTGGTAGAACGCGAGAGAGCGTTCTATCTCCGAAACGGAGAACGTGATGTGATTGAGTCCCTGAACCTGCATTCTCTTAACCCTCTTCTGTTAGAGTGTTTCAGGTGGTAATTGTTGCACACTCTGAACTGATTCTTATAGAGATAGCCCCTCGAATTTTAAGAAAGCGGGCTTGTGTCCAAAGTTTCGGGTTGTATTTTTTCGCGTGTTTCGCGGTTAATTCGTAAAAGAGTGAATTGGCGCTCTGAAGAGGTATGATAACGGCATACTTTTAGAAAGGCTCTCCCCGTGCTAAACGACCTCCGCGCCCTGCAACTCTACTGCGACCTTGTGGAGACTCGCTCGTTTTCGCTTACGGCGGAGCGCAACTTTATTACGCAGTCCGCCGTAAGCCAACGGATTCGCACGCTCGAAAAAGAGACGAACCGTAGCCTTATTGAGCGTAGTAGCGGACAGCGCGGCATACTGCTTACACGGGCGGGCGAGACGCTCTATGAGGGCGCGAAGGAGCTACTCCAACGCGCCTCCGAACTCAGCGAAAGGCTACAAGACTTAGGGGAGGAAGTCTCTGGAACGGTGCGCGTCGTGACGGTCTACTCGGTAGGGCTACACGCGCTCCCCAAGCGCCTCAAGCCGTTCCTCGCGCAGTATCCTAAGATAAACGTCCACCTAGAGTACAGTCAGACTTCGCGGGTGGTGCAGGAGGTTCTTTCGGGGAAGATGGATGTGGGGATTATCGCCTGCCCCGCGCCCCGTCAAGGGCTGACCCTCTACCCCTTCGAGGAGGACGCTATGGCGCTGGTTTGCGCCCCCGAACATCCCCTTGCAGACCGCCGAGAGGTGGCTCTTTCCGAACTGGCGGGTCTCCCCTTTATCGCCTTCGACGCGCACATACCCACCCGCCGCCTCATAGACGAGAAGCTACGGCAGGCGGGAGCGGAGGTGGATATTATCACTACTTTCGACAACATCGAAACTATCAAAAATCTGGTGGAGATTGGAAGCGGCGTTTCGATTCTCCCTCTCGAATCTACGAAGCGCGAGGCGAACGAGAAAGCCCTGAAAGTCGTGCCGCTACGGGCGGAAGACGCTTTCACGCGCCCTACAGGCATCCTTGTGAAGCAGACAAATCTGCGCTCTGCGGTGCGGGCGTTTGTCTCGGCGATGTGCGGAGAGATAGGCGCGTAAGGGCGGGATAATCCTTTTTGTCAGAACTTCCCGGAGAGCGAGAGTTCAGGGCTACGGGAATCTTGACATAACCTCACCCAACCTCTCCTTCGCAAAGGAGAGGAGTTCTTGTGGTTTGAGATTGGGAAGTTGAGCGCGTTGTTCTAAGTTTGGGGCTTTTTCGCGTATTTCGCGGTAAATTCCCAAAAGAGCGACTCTTACGTTAAAAACGAGGCTTGCGGATTGGAATCAAAAAGTGGTACACTTATGTATATTATTTGGGAGGTCATAGCGACTTGCGAGCCGAAATACTCTCGGTGGGAACAGAGCTACTTTTAGGGCAGATAGTAGACACTAACGCCGCCTACCTTGCGCGCGCCCTGTCAGATTTAGGGGTGAGCGTCTATCGCCGCGTGACGGTGGGGGATAACATGGACAGGTTACTCGCGGCGTTGCGCTCCGCGCTAGACTCCTCCGACCTCGTTATCACGATTGGCGGACTGGGGCCTACGATGGACGACATTACGCGGGATGGACTCGCTCTCGCCTTTGAAGATACGCTTCATCAAGACGAAGAGATTGCGGAAGGGCTTCGCGCCTTCTTCGCCAAGCGCGGTATGCCTGTTCTTGAGAGCAACCTGAAGCAGGCGATGGTTCCTACTGATGGTCGCGCCATTGCGAACCCCAACGGAACCGCGCCCGGACTACTCTTCGAGAAGAACGGCAAAGCGGGAATCGCCCTGCCGGTCCTCCAAACGAGTTTATCCCGATGGTGGATAATCATGTCGTACCCTATCTGCGCCTCAAAACGGGGAACATAGGCACGATTCGCTCAAAAGTTTTACGCATTGCGGGGGTGGGCGAAAGCCTTGTAGAAGAGATAGTCAAAGACCTTATGCTCGACTCGAATCCGTCTGTCGCGCCCTACGCCAAAGTCGGGGAGGTGCATCTCCGCGTCACGGCGAAATGTGATACCGCAGAAGAAGCCGACGCGCTCATTGAAGAGAGAGCGAAACTTATCTACGAGCGACTTGGAACCGCCATCTACGCGGAGGGCGACGACCCCATTGAGAAGGCTGTCGTGAAACTGCTTACAGGGCGCAACGAGACCCTCGCCACCGCAGAGAGCTGCACGGGCGGTCTTCTTTCGCAACGTATAACCGATATTTCGGGCAGTTCCGCCGCCTTTATGGGGGGCGCTATCGTCTATAGCAACGCCGCGAAGACCGACCTTGCGGGCGTTCCCGCTGAGATGATAGAGGCGCATGGCGCGGTCAGCGCGGAGGTGGCGCAAGCCCTTGCGGAGGGCGTGCGAAAGCGCTTTGGCGTGACCTACGGCGTGGGAATTACCGGAGTGGCGGGACCCGATGGCGGCACGGCGCAGAAGCCTGTAGGTCTAGTCTATCTCGCTGTCGCCTATCCCGGCGGTTGCGAAGTAGACGAGGCGCACTACATTGGCGGACGCGCTACCGTGCGGTTCCGCGCCTCTCAAACCGCCCTGAATATGCTACGCCTTCGCATTTTGAAATCCTAATCTAATTTGGAGGAAAGTCTTGAAGCGTCCCGAACCTGCACTCCCGCCCTACACGCCTACCGAAGAGGATATGCGTATCCGTTTTGAACTGAACGACGCTCTTATCGAAGTGGCGAACCTACCAGAGGCTGACCGATGGTCTCTACTTTTCGAGTCGTTGTCGGACGAATGGCTCTGTTATGTTTTGCGCTCACGCAACCTAGGCGAGGTTCTGTTACTAGAGAGGCTCATGCCCCTAGTGGCGCCTCTTATGAGAGCGCTGGACACCAGAGGGCATACGTCAGGGGATGTGTCTAATGGATTGATGATAACGTTGCAGAGTCTCATTCTCTCCTGCACTTCAGAGTTGGAGCGTCGAAATCTCCATTTCTGCATCTCCGTAGGGACAGTACTGAATCCCTTTTTCTTTTTCGGCGAACCGAAGAGTATTTTTCAGCCAAAAGAGCCGGAGACATTCGATATTCTAACGTTGGTGGAATACTATACAAACTTTTGCGATGCGGCGGAATAAAATTTCGCCCCGCTTTCCGCTTTTGAGCCGCCTACGGGAGTCTCAAATAGGCGCGTAGAGAGTTCTATGCGCTGTAGTTTGATGTAACACACACTATTGATGCCGGAGGCCACCCACGCCCCCGCCCAAAATGGGCAAATTCGCACTCGTTTTCGCTCTCCTGAAATCTACGTGAGCAGGAGAGAGGGCGCGGCGAATGGGGGTGTCGCTGCGTCCTCACGAGACGCGCCCACGGGCGCACACAAGGAGAATTGAAAACACATGGCTACGGAACCAACCACAGTAGACCCCAAACGCCTCAAAGCCCTCGAAATGACGCTGGGCAACATCGAAAAGCAGTTCGGCAAGGGCAGTGTCGTTCGCCTTGGCGAATCGCGCCGCCTCAATATAGACGCTATCTCGACTGGCTCCATAGCCCTCGATTTAGCGCTGGGCATAGGAGGCGTGCCACGCGGACGCATCACCGAAGTCTACGGCACGGAGTCGTCTGGTAAAACGACTATCGCCCTGCAAACGATTGCGGAGGCGCAGAGAAAGGGCGGAATTTGCGCCTATATAGACGTAGAACACGCGATTGACCCGGAGTACGCCCGTAACATTGGCGTAGACACGGATAACCTCTTTATCTCTCAGCCGACTACGGGCGAAGAGGCGCTTGAGATTATGGACGCGCTCATACGCTCTAGCGCGGTGGATGTGGTTGTTCTCGACTCCGTCGCCGCCCTTGTTCCCAAAGCGGAACTTGAAGGCGATATGGGCGACTCTCACGTCGGTATTCACGCCCGCCTAATGTCGCAAGCCCTTCGCAAAATCGCGGGAAGCATCAACCGGACTAATACCGCCGCTATTTTTATCAACCAGATACGCCAAAAAATCGGGGTGATGTTCGGTAGCCCTGAGACCACCAGTGGCGGACTCGCGCTCAAGTACTACGCCTCTGTGCGCCTTGACGTAAGGCGAATTGAGACCGTTAAGAATGGGACTGACCCCGTAGGGGCGCGTGTGAGGGTCAAAGTCGTAAAGAACAAAGTCGCCCCGCCTTTCAAACAGGCGGAGTTCGATATTATCTTCGGCAAGGGAATTTCGCGAGCGGGTAGCCTCCTTGACATGGGGGTAGATATGGGAGTTTTGACGAAAAGCGGCTCCTACCTCTCCTTTGGGGACACACGGCTTGGGCAGGGGCGCGAAAATGCGCGTACCTTCCTTGACGACCATCCGCCCGTTATGGAGGAGATTGAGAGCCGCATTCGGCAAAAAAGCACCGTTAGCACGGTTGTGTCAGCTCCAATCTCGGAGGATGAGGAGTAACCTCTCCCGCTCGGTCTTTTCCTAACTCGCTCCCCCTTCTCGAAACTTGAGAAGGGGGACAATTCAACGTTTCTAGTAGATGGAGGCACAACCTTTGGCTCAAGTCACGCTTACCCGCGCGCTTCTCGCGCAACTCTACGACCAACTCTTTGGGGAGACGCTTCCCGATAAGTTTCTGTTCGGCGTTCGCGGGGCGGTTCCCGTCTCCGCAGGCTCGCTGACATTGACTCAGCAGGCGCAAAGCGCCGACGCTTACGACGATGCAATCGGGTTTATGGCGGGTCAGAACGGTCACGCCTATCTCGGCTCCGTTGACCCCGGCAAGTACTACACTACTCACCCGATGGATTCGTCGCTTGGATGCGCCCACGTTATAGAAGGACACTACACGTTTGTGAAGGGACCTCACAAGCATGAAGCCCACGCTTGGAAGGGGCAAAACGTGAAGTGTTGGCGCGATAAGAACCGCAATGGTACGCAAGACCCCGCGGAAAAGACCATCTTCGTTGTCACTACCTCCATTGACCTGCACTATGGCGGAAATAGCAACGTGGTGGGCGAGTACAGCGCAGGGTGTCAGGTGGTCAAACAGCCAAACTGGCCCGCCTACCGCGATAACACATATAGCCTCTTCGGAAATCAGGCGACCTACTGGCTTCTGCACATCAACTCGCTTCTACAACTCCAACAAAAAAAGCCTCTCCCGACGGTCTTTATCAATGGCGTGGCTCTGCCTAAAGACACCCCTATGTGGTTCTCAGAAGAGGGGCGTATAGTGTCTCCCGCCCGTTCGTTCCTTTCGCACCTTCAACTAGACCATGCGCCTATCAAGTTCACCTACAAGGCTACGCCCGCTCCCGCTATCACCTTCGCAAACGGACATTCAGCAGGCGGGAAACTGGTGAGCGGTCAACTGGTCTGCGCGGTAGGGGATATGCTACGCGCTCTGGATGCGGGCGCGACGGTTGGAGGGAGTATCGAAAAAGCGGTTGTTACCGCGACCTCTTCGCACTTCGACGCTATCTCACCGATAACACAACAGATTGCGACCCTACCGGAAGCGGCGGACGAAACCCCCATTCCGAATCCGTAATGTCCTACCCACGCAGAATAGCCCTGACCGGAGAGCCATCCGCCCCCGCAAAAGGTAGAGGCAGGGCGATAAGTTCGTAACCGCCTTCGGGAACGCCCTCCAGCGCCAGCGATTCCAGAATAGCGATTCGATTCCTGCCGAGCGCATGGTGGTTCGGCAGGGTTTTGCTCTCTATTGCGTCTACGGAGGGAACGTCCAAGCCGAGCAGAACGACCCCTTGACTGCCCAGATAGTCGGGAACGCCGGGGGCGAGTACGGGTATCTCCGACGGAAACTGCGAATGGTCGCGCCACCCCCCTGTGCGAAGCAAGAGGCGCGGGTACGCCCTCAAGTCAATATGGGCTATATCCTCTACCGTTATCACCGCTTTGCCGGAGACATCTAGCAGGTACGCCGCGCCGACATAGGCGTTCAAATCCACCCCATCTATTCCCGCGCCCTGCGAACTGTAGTGATAGGGCGCGTCGGCATGGGTTCCCGTATGCAGGCTCAACGTGACAGAAGAGAGGTTGACCGTAGCGCCCTCCTCTATTGCGCACTGAATGGACTGAGAGTAGGGCGTATCGCCAAACCAGACGGCGAGATTGGGCTGAATAGGTAGAGTGATGTCGTATATCCGCATTTAGTTAGCCTCGCTACGAAGAAGCGTTTCGAGCGCATTCGCGACGCGATAGCACTCCTCAAAGGTGTTGTAGAGGGCGGTAGGCGCGAAACGAATAAGGTTTGGGGGGCGGAAATCTATCACGATGCCCGCCCTGCCAAGAGCCTCTAGGATCTGCGCGGCGCGAGAATGTTCGTAGGTGACGTGTCCCCCGCGCCTGTTGTCTTCAGAGGGCGTTATACAGCGCAGTCCGAATGCGGCGGCGAATGTCTCCGTGATTTTGCGAAAATAGTTGTTCAAGCCTAGCGATTTACGCCGAATGTTCTCTATTCCCGCCTCCTCAAAAATCTGTAGGCTACCCACAAGAGGAGCCATGCTGAGAATGGCGGGAGTCCCTATCTGTAGCCCAGAAGCCCCAACTGCATGGTCGAACTCTAGGGACATCTCGAACTGCCTGTCCGGGCGGCTTCCAAACCAGCCCGCCAAGCCCGGAGCGCGTTGAAAATGCTTTCGGTTGAGATAGAGACCGCCTACCGCGCCGGGACCTCCATTGATATGCTTATAGTGACACCAGAAGGCGAAATCCACGCCCCAAGCGTCGAACTGGTGCGGTACGGAGCCGATGGAGTGGGCGCAGTCAAAACCGATAAGTATGCCCCGCTCGTGCGCGATGGCGGTTAAGCGCTCCATATCCAGCAGCTGTCCGCTCTTGTAGAGAACCCCTGAGAGTAGCGCCATCCCCACCCCGCCCCGCATCTGCGCGATAATATCGCCCTCCTCAATAGTGTGATTTTCGTCTCCCTCTATTACAACCAGCGTTTCGGCGGGATCTAGCCCGTGCAGAGCGAGGTGGCTTTTCAGGGCGTAGGCGGTGGAGGGAAATATCAAGGAATCGGTGAGTATTTGGTTCCGCTCTGCGCGTGGGCTATAGAGCGTCGAGAGGAGTTGGTGCAGGTTGACAGTAGTGGAGTTCGCGACCAACACCTCGTCAGGTTCCGCGCCTACAAGAGGGGCGAGTTTGTGTGAAAGCGTCTCCGCGAGGCGCATCCATGCGGGTTGCGCCTGCGTCCAACCGAGTACAGCGAGGTCGCGCCACTCGGCGAGCGCCTTCTGCACAGCGGTTTCCGAGTCTTTCGATAGCAGCCCTAGCGAGTTTCCATCAAAGTATATGGCGTTGGATGGAAGGTAGAACCGCTCTCGAAAACGGGCGAGAGGGTCTTGCGCGTCGAGGGCTTTCGCTTTCTCTAAAAAGTGAGGGGATAGCATGGGGCGTTACTCCTGATGTTCTGCGTCAAGGCGTTTCAGTAGTTCGGGAAGCAGTCCTACGTGTTCCAACTGGAGATACCTACTCCGTAGAGTTTCCGGTAGCGTCGCCTTCTCATGCGCCCATGTCAGGTGGTAGGGGATGTGAGCAGCGTAAGCCCCCAACTCTAATACGGGGAGAATGTCTGACTTCATGGAGTTACCTACCATAACAAACTCGTCGGGGCGCAGGTTATACTGCATCATCACCTTTTCGTAGGTAGTTTTGTCTTTCTCGCTCACAATTTCGATATGACGAAAGTGGTCAGCAAGACCAGAGCGCGCGACTTTTGTCTCCTGGTCAAAAAGGTCTCCTTTCGTCAACATGAGAAGCGGGTACCGTTGAGCGAGGGCGGGTAGAGTCTCCTCCACATGGCTCAACAACTGAATAGGGGCTACCAACATCTCGCGCCCGAATTCGAGGATACTCCCTATCTCCCGCCCTGTAATACGCCCCTCTGTAAGCTCAATCGCCGTCTCTATCATGGAGAGCATAAACCCTTTTACGCCGTAACCGTAGCGCTTGAGATTCCCTGTCTCTGTTGCGAATAGGCGACTCTCTATCCACTCTTGAGGGTGGTAGGGCGTGAGCAGGTCGGTATATCGCTCGTGTGTAAGGGCGAAAATGCTCTCATTATGCCAGAGCGTATCGTCCGCATCAAAAGCAATCATACGAATCATCGGGCGTTGCGTCCTTTGCTAGTTTGACTTTAGTTTACCCTTTTGGGAACTTAGCGCTTAACCTCACCCAACCTCTCCTTTGCGCTAATCTTATCCTTTACGTTGAGATATGGGAGAGCAAAATACACGCAAAAAACGGGCGATGCTGAAAAGTTCGGTTGCCCTTTGTCGCGTCTGAAAGACGCTTGGTTTACTTAGGCGGGGGGCAACCCCCGTTAGGGAGGCAAATGCGTCTACCATATCGCTCTTTTGCCTGTCGGGAGCGCTCTACCTTCTCCCAGCAAGCCAAACACTGCCCGCGAAGCAACTCATGGCATAAATATTAGCGAACTCTGTCAATTAAAATGCCACAAGATACGGGACAAGATTAGCCCCTTGTGAAGGGGCTAGGGTTGGGATGGGATGGCTGTAGTAGCGTAATTCGCTCCCAATTTCCAGATTTCTTCTTGTCTATCCGCCCCGGAACCTTACGAAAGAGAGGGGGAGGTGAGGTATCGCCAACCGTGCGCTCATGCGGCTCCGTATCTCAAATTATGTTACTTATCGAACGCCTGTAGTTCGGCGCACGACGAAAAACTCTGGTTCGGGTTGTCGCCATGCGCGGGCGTTCCTATCACCCGTATCGCGACGATTTTGAGGGGGGCAGGCAGGTTCAGCGTAAAGGTCGCGCCGTTCTTCAGTCCCATCGAATCGGTAGCCGTCGTGTTCGGGTACTCCTCCAACACGCCAACCTGCCTCCATACGCCGTTAGGGGTCTCCTGTATCTCTATGCGCGGCTTGCCCGCCGCCGTGTCGAACCAACCTCCATCGTGAAAACTCCTGCCGTGCGCGTAGACCACTCGCCGAATAGAGATTGGCTTGAGGAGCGTGACGGCGTACCAGTCCTCCGCCTGCTTACCGCTATCAAAAGTGACGACGTAGGTGTTTGGGTCGTAGTCGTTGATGGATCCGTTGGCGTTGCCGTTGCGTGAGCGGCTCTCCTCGCCTACGCTGAGGAGAGAGGGCGTTATTTTCGCTTGCGGTTGCAAGCCGTGCGCGTAGAGCCATATCCGATAGTTCTCCCCTTTCGTTCCCGCATACCCGAAGGGCAGGAAGGTCGCCGTGCGCGTCTCGTCGCCGAACGTGACGGGGAGTTTTAACATGGGCGCGTCGTCGGTTTTGGAGACGACGACTTTCGAGAGGTTCGCAGGAAACGCAAGCGAACGGGGCAGAGGAGAGCCGTTGGAGGCGGTTTCGTCATACGCCATCACGAAGGGACCGTAAGCGAGTGCCTGTAACCCTTTGTTTGAGTAGGAGCCGTTTACGAGGCGCGGCTTGAGGGGGATGTGAAGATTGATAACATCACCTGGCTTCCAGCGAAACTCAAAGCCAAACCAGTCGCCGATCAAAGGATCCAGAGGGAAAAGCCCATAAACCGGTATCTCGGCTTGCGCCCCCTGAGCCCACGCCGGAATACGAATCATAAAGCACATCACCATAGGTTTTGGAGCGTGGATTATGATACGCACTCTGTTATTGAAGGGAAGTTCGCTTATCATTTCAATAGGAACCTTGGTTCCGTTATAATCCACAATTGTCTTAGCGGTCTCGAACATATTCACGACGATGCTTCCCCTATCCCTGCCATCCCTGAAAAACACCATCTGCGGAGCCATCGCCATGCCGCGGGGCCCGCTGGATACGCAACAGTTAATGCCCGGTCCGTAGGGCTTGGTTCCCTCTAGCGCGGTGTAGTAGCACCACTCCTTGCCGTCGGGACGTTGCGCCGCCATGAGGTGGTTATAGTAGGAGCGTTCTAGCTCCTGTCCGTACTTCGCCTCTCCCGTCAGGCGCAAGAGCTGGCTATTCAGTTGTATCCACGTCACGGTTACGCAGGTCTCGCCAATGTCCGCGCCAGGTTTATTGGGGAGGTCGTGCGGGTCATGGAAATGCTCGAAATGGCTGGCGGTTCCCGTGATGTAGAGTTGATTTGCGATTACGTCTTTCCATGCGTTCTGCGCGGCTACGAGGAGGCGCTTATCTCCCGTAGCGCGGTAGAGTTCGCACAAACCCACGAGATTGGAGAGCATTTCGTAGGCTTTGCCGTTCGCTGTCTTGTCCACGCGCCCGATTTTCGTGAGCGTGGAGAGAACGTGCGGACCGCCCTGCTCCTCCCACGACTCTACGATGTACTTTGCGAAATCGAGGTAGCGCGTGTCTGCGGTATGCCGATAGAGCAGGACAATCGGTTCGAGAACGCTAGTCGCCGCCATGCCCAGATGAGTCCCTGCCGAGAGGATGCTCTTCTTATCCTTGCCAAAGGTGTTGATAAGCAGGTCGCCCATGCGCCGACAGCAGTCCAGCGCCTCTGGCGAGCCTGTGTACTGATAGTAGGTCAGCAAGCCGAGCAGGTTGTATTTGTGCGACCATACGTCCCAGTCCGCACCGTTGAACAGCCCGAAGCGCTTCTCCTTGACATAGGTTCCCAGATAGCCGTCCGCCTCCTGCGTCTGCACAAGCGCGTGAGCCGCGCCGTCAATCTTCGCCTTGAGTTGTTTGTCGCCCGTATACGACCACGCTAGCGTCGCGGCGTGTAGCCACTTGCCAATATGCTCCCCAATCCAGGGGTGATTGCCGGGACGCTTCTGGTAGCCTTCGAGGAGGGGCTTGAGGTCTACGGCGAGTAGCAGGCGATTCTGCGCGTTCGCGTTCACCCGCTTGCCAAGATAGCCCGTCATCTGCACCTGCGAGGGGGCAAGAGGCTCAAACCGGTCAGCGCGAAGGGCGGGCGCTTTGTAGGGGATGGGTAGCCGCGCCGTCTGCGCGGTTAGCGGCGCGGCGATAGCAAGCGAAACGAGGAGTGCAAGGGTGTGTAATAGGCGCTTCATGAGGCGGGCTCCCTCTCTCAAGGCAGGAATTAAAACCTTCTTGTCGAATTGATACGACACAGGGGCGAGATAACCCTTTTTTAAGTCGCCTGTTTTATGGGAATGGGCGCGAAAAATGGCAGAACGGGGGATATGGCGATACTTATTTCCACACTAGCGTTATACGGAGTGATTCTCATGGCGAAAATTCAGGGCGGCGAACAGACCGCCCCTCAAACCAAAATTATCCTCGATACCGACATCGGGGACGACATTGACGACGCTTACGCTCTGGCGGTTCTCATCGCACAGAAGAATGTGAACCTGCTCGGCGTTACTACGGCGTTCGGAGAGACCGAAAAACGCGCCCAGGTCGCGGCGAAACTGCTCAAAGTGATGGGGCATGGCGCTGTTCCCGTCTACGCGGGAAGACCTAATGGAAACAAGATACGAGAGCAGTACGCATGGGCGAAAGACTTTCAGTCTCGCTCTATCAAGAAAGTGCCGGCGATTGAGTTTTTGCGGAAGTCTATAGAAAAGAACCCGGGTGAAGTGACCATCGTCGCGATTGGCGCATTGACCAACCTCGCCGACCTCTTTACGAAATACCCGGAGGTCAAAAGCAAAATCCGGCAGATAGTCATCATGGGCGGCGCGGTCTACACAGGCTACAACAACCAGGCTCCGCCCGTCATTGAGTGGAATATCCGTTGCGACCCGCCCGCCGCGAAAATGGTGTACGAGAGCGGCGTTCCCCTCACCATGGCGGGGCTTGAGGCGACGACTATGATGCACTTCTCCATAGAACACCAGAAACGCCTCTACGGACATGGAACCCCGACGACGGACGCGCTCGCGGCGCTCACTATTCTCTGGGGAAACAACGTCCCGACTCTCTTTGATGGAGTGGCGGCGGCGTGGGCGGCGGGCGTTCATTTCTGCGATAGCGAGTTGCGCCATGTAGAGGTCACGCCGGACGGGATGACCCGCTTCGGAGAGGGTAAGCCCAACGTTACCGTGCTTATCCACCCCCAAAAAGAGGCGTTTCTTGAGTGGAATATCACGACGCTGGAAGCGAAATAGGAGGTTTTATGCCCGTAAAAGCGCCTATTAAATGGATAGAGGTGAAGAGGGAACTCAGCGCTCTCAGTCAGCCGGAACTGATAGAACTCGTTAAAAACCTCTTCGACCAGTCTCACGACAACAAGTTGCTACTCGCCTCTCGTTTCTCCAGTCAACCGCTTGGCGAGGACGCTATCGCGCCCTATCGAAAGCGTATTGTAGACCAGTTCTTCCCTGCACGCGGGTTTGGAAAAGCCGGACTTGGAGAGGCGCGGAAGGCGATACGCGAATATAAAAAAGCCACCTCAGACCTTCTCGGAACGGCGGAGTTGATGATGGTCTACGTAGAGCAGGGCACAGAGTACACGAACTCCTACGGCGACATCACCGAGGCTTTTTATATTAGCATGGAGTCGGTTCTCGATGAAATCTGCAAACTGCTCTCCTCTCCGCAAGGCAAAGGTCTCTATCTCGTTTTCAGGGGGCGCTTGAGAAAATTGGCGTATGACGCACGTGATATTGGCTGGGGGTATGGCGATGAAGTTTCCAGGATGGTAGGAGAGTTCGAGGAGGCGATGCGTACGGATGGCGAGGCTACCCCGGATGACGAGGAGTAAAGCGTTGCGATGACCGGCGGACTTAGCCCGCCGCCTAAGCGATATGATTTTACCTAACCCCCGTATCCTCCGTTCGACGCGGGAGAAATGGGAGCCGGTAGCGGTTGCAGTTAAGTTCGCCCCGTTATCGCCTTAGTGGCAGTAAGATTCCTCTCCTTTGCGAAGGAGAGGTTAGGTGAGGTTAAGTTCCCCGCTTCCCGACCCGGGGACGGGGCATAGGTTGAAATTATGAACTCAACATTGTCAAACCAAATACAGCGTTTAGCGCATCCTGATATAGAGGCGCGGCACGAGGCGGCGGAGGCTCTCGCGAAGATGGGCGCGTCTGCTATTCCGTCTCTGCTGGAAGTGCTCGGCTCACCGAATAGATTGGCGCGTCGTAGCGCGATAAAGGCGTTGGTGAAGATTGGGAGCGATAGCGCGAAGTATCCGGTTATACAGGCGTTGACGCAAGAGTGCGAAGGCGCGTATCCTGTG